>JAZKDS010000063.1:2047-3261 GCA_040387455.1 Bacteroidota bacterium | reverse complement strand
CAGCCCAATGCGCGCGAAAAAGCATCTTTTTTGCAGGAAAATATACTGCCGATGGAGCAAAGCGGCCAGCTTAAATTTATTACCCGCCCACAAGACGGTAATTTTGCAGCAGCAACCGAAGCCGGCTTTGGCATATTTTTTATGGATGGCCATACCGAAAAGCAAATGCTGCCTGCCTTAAACCGCAACGGCAAGACCTTTGTTTTTGTAGCAGATTTGCTGCCTACTGCCGGCCACCTGCCATTGCCCTATGTTATGGGTTATGATACAAGGCCGTTGCTAACAATAGATGAAAAGTTTAATTTTTTGAACGAGGCCGCCGATAAAGGCTACTATTTAGTGTTAGAGCACGATGCCCATAACGAGGTTATTACAGTAGAGCATACAGAGAAGGGTGTGCGCCTTAAAGAAGTTTTTAGGGCTCAGGATGTACTAATGTAATGTTAATGTATACCTTTGTGTAACAAATTGACAATAATTTAGACCAATTTTTTACTCAATTGTAAATTCAAAACAACGGAATGAAATTCAAATCGATTTTAATCACAACCGCAGTAGCGCTATTTTTAGCAAGCTGTGGTGCAAAAAAAATTACGGCTACCCCGCTTGCCATAACTACCCCGATAACGGCTAAAACAGCCAAGCTTACCGAGGATCAGGAAAAGCGCTGGAGCCACATGGACCTGCTTACTGATACCGTTCCGGGTATGAGTGTAGACCGTGCTTATGAACTGCTTAAAGACCGCAAGAGTACTAAAGTTATTGTGGGCGTTATAGATAGTGGTGTAGATATTGAACACCCCGACCTTCAAGGTGTTATCTGGACAAACACTAAAGAAATTGCCAATAACGGTAAAGATGATGATGGCAACGGCTATATTGACGACGTACACGGCTGGAACTTTCTGGGCGACATAGAGCACGAAAATATGGAGTATGTGCGTATCCTTAAAAAAGGAGACGACGGATCTGACGCTTATAAAAGGGCTAAGAAAGAATATGATAAAGAGTACCGCCAAACCCTTTCGGGTAAGCAACAGGTAGAGTTTTTATACAAAGCTGACAAAGCCTTTACCGAGAAACTTGGTGCAGGGTATGATGCAGACGATGTTAAAAACCTGAAGACAGATGACCAGATGCTTAACGATGTTAAGGACAGGTTTGTAATGATACTGGGCCAGATAGACCAGGAAGAACTTGCAAAAGAACTTTCT
>JAZKDS010000063.1:0-2037 GCA_040387455.1 Bacteroidota bacterium | reverse complement strand
CTTAGCAGCGAACTTGATTATCACCTTAACAAAGAGTACAACCCACGCACAACCATACTAAAAGACAATCCGGATGACTGGAATGCAAATGGTTATGGTAATAACAATGTTATAGGGCCAGAAAAAGAAGGCGCTAAGCATGGTACCCACGTAGCCGGTATTATAGCACAAGGCCGTGGCAATAGCCTTGGTGGCGACGGTGTAGCTACAAGCCATGTAGAAATTATGGCGGTACGTGCTGTGCCCGATGGCGATGAGTATGATAAAGACGTTGCAAAAGCAATTCGTTATGCAGTAGATAACGGCGCTAAGGTAATTAACGGCTCTTTTGGTAAATATTATGCCACGCACAGCGACTGGGTATATGATGCTATAAAATATGCTGCAGATAAAGATGTACTTATTGTATTTGCTGCCGGTAACGAAGGTATGGATCTTGATAAAGATGCTACAGAGCGCTACCCTAACGATGACAAGAACTCGCTAACACAGTTTACAGATAACATTTTAACAGTAGGTGCTTTAAGCTATGATTACGGCCCAGAGGTAGTGGCTGATTTTTCTAACTACGGTAAAGTAAAAGTAGATGTATTTAGCCCGGGTGTACGCATTTATGCTACAACGCCTAATAATACATATGAGTATCTTCAGGGTACCTCTATGGCATCGCCTAATGCTGCCGGTGTAGCAGCGCTTGTACGCGCTTACTACCCTAAGCTTACGGCTGTACAGGTTAAACACATTCTTATGGATAGCGGCCTGCCGTTAACACTTAATGTTATACTTGGTGGCGAAGAAGCTAACACACGTACTTTTAGCGAGGCTTCGGTTTCGGGTAAAATTGTAAATGCTTACAACGCTATTATATTAGCCGATAAAGAATCAAGGAAATAATTTTCCTGAAATGATTGTATAAATAACCCCCGGGCCGAAAGGTTACGGGGGTTTTGGTTTTAGAGCAATAGCGTTTTTAAAGAGATTCACTCCACACTTAAGAAACTAAGCACCTCAGTACCTTCCTAAAAAACTTTTTCCTATTTTTATCCCATGAAGATATTTTTAGCCGTGGCACTTATATCGGCCACCAGCCTTTTTGCGCAGAACAACCCTAACAAAGGGTATTGGCAGCAGCACGTTGACTATAAAATGGAGGTTAACGTAGATGTACAAACCTATAAATATACCGGTACCCAAACGCTGGTATATAAAAACAACTCGCCCGATACCTTAAGGCGGGTATATTACCATTTGTATAACAATGCTTTTCAGCCGGGCAGCGAGATGGACGGGCGCCTGCAGTCCATTGCCGACCCCGATGGGCGCATGGTTAAAAACTTTAAGACTCCTGATAACAAAACGGTAAAAGAAAGCCGCATCAGTAAACTGGGGCCAGACGAAATAGGGTATTTAAATATTACCAACCTGAAGCAAAACGGCAAGGTGCTTAAAAACAAAGTATCGGGCACGGTGCTGGAGGTAACGCTTGATAAGCCCATACTGCCGGGCAAAAAAGCCACATTTACACTAAATTTTGAAGGCCAGGTGCCGTTACAAATACGCCGTAGTGGTCGTAACTCATCTGAAGGTATTGCCCTGAGCATGACGCAGTGGTACCCTAAAATGGCTGAATATGATTTTGAAGGCTGGCACGCCGATCCTTATATTGCGCGTGAGTTCTTTGGCGTATGGGGCGATTTTGATGTAAAAATCACCATTGATAAAAACTATGTGTTGGGCGGTAGCGGCTACCTGCAAAACCCGCAGGAAATAGGCAAAGGGTATGAAAAACCTGATAAGCTGGTAAAATATAAAGAGGGTGCTTCAACGCTTACCTGGCATTTTTTAGCACCTAACGTGCACGATTTTACCTGGGCGGCAGATCCTGATTATGTTCATGATAAGATTATAGGCGAAAACGGTGTGGAGCTTCACTTTTTTTACAAAAACCTGCCCGAAAACATTGACGGCTGGAAAAAACTACAACCCAAAACCGCCGAGCTGCTTGCATTTTACAACAAACACGTAGGTGTGTATCCG
>JAZKDS010000062.1:9231-10729 GCA_040387455.1 Bacteroidota bacterium | reverse complement strand
AAATGAGTTACTCATTACAAAGCTTGGGTGGCCTGTAGCACAACCAAGGTTTACAAGGCGGCCTTCGGCAAGGATAAGGATATCTTTACCGGCAATGGTATATTTATCAACCTGCGGTTTAATCTCAAATTTAGAGCTGCCGTGGTTAGCGTTAAGCCATGCCATGTCAATTTCGTTATCAAAGTGGCCAATGTTACAAACAACGGTTTTATCCTTCATTTGCTCAAAGTGGCGGCCTACAACAATATCTTTATTACCTGTAGTCGTAATAATAATATCCGCAGTAGCAATAACAGTATCAAGTTTTTTAACCTCATAACCGTCCATAGCAGCCTGCAGGGCACATATAGGGTCAATCTCGGTAACGGTAACAATAGAGCCAGCTCCACGGAAAGAAGCCGCAGTACCTTTGCCCACATCGCCATAACCGCATACAATTACGCGTTTACCTGCAAGCATAAGGTCTGTAGCACGGCGCACCGCATCTACAGCACTTTCTTTACAGCCGTATTTATTATCAAACTTAGATTTTGTAACAGAGTCGTTTACGTTGATAGCCGGCATAACAAGTGTGCCGTTTTTCATCCTTTCATAAAGGCGATGTACCCCTGTAGTGGTTTCTTCGCTAAGGCCTTTAATACCGGCAGCAAGCTCAGGAAAACGATCAAACACCATATTGGTAAGGTCGCCACCATCATCAAGTATCATGTTAAGCGGCTCACGGTTTTCGCCAAACCAAAGTGTTTGCTCAATACACCAGTCAAATTCTTCTTCGTTCATACCTTTCCAGGCATAAACAGATATACCTGCAGCAGCAATAGCAGCAGCAGCGTGGTCTTGGGTAGAAAATATATTACAAGAGCTCCAGGTAACCTCTGCGCCAAGGGCAACAAGGGTTTCTATAAGCACTGCAGTTTGTATGGTCATGTGCAGGCATCCGGCAACACGCGCACCCTTAAGGGGCTGTATGGCACCATACTCTGCACGAAGTGCCATTAGGCCCGGCATTTCTGCCTCGGCAAGCTCAATCTCTTTACGTCCCCATTCCGCAAGCGAAATGTCCTTTACTTTATAAGCCACAAACGGCGTTGTTGTTGTACTCATGCTTAAAATATGTATATTTGTATTAGCAAAATTTCTGCAAATTTAGTGAATTGGTTTTTAAACCTCATCGTTTTTATCTTCAATAAATGCCTCTGTACAAATCCATAACAATTGCGCCCGGCACCAGGCTACTCATCTGGCAGATAACTGAATCGCTTCAGGAACTCGCCAAAGATGTACAGCTTAAAGACGTATGTGTGACAAAAATGGACAAAATGAAGAGCGAGCAGCACCAAAAAGGCTTTTTAGGCGTGCGCAGGCTTATGCAGGCAGCAGGATATACAGATTTTGACCTATATTATGATGCTAACGGCAAACCCCACCTTAAAGATGGCAACAACATATCTATAACGCATTCTTATGCATTTTCGGCCATTATAATAGGCAAAGCCAG
>JAZKDS010000062.1:0-9221 GCA_040387455.1 Bacteroidota bacterium | reverse complement strand
GGCATTGATATGGAGCTGCAACGCGAAAAGGTTATTACCATTGCAGATAAGTTTGTAGAGACAGAGTTTGCCTGTCTGGACCCGCTACATCTTGAAGAATATATGCGAAAGCTTATTGTGATATGGTGTGTTAAAGAGGCGGTGTACAAAATGGTATCGCGCCCGGGCCTAAGCTTTAAGCAAAATATTAGTGTGTTTTCTTTTAACATTGAAGACGGAAAGGGCACTGCCGCTGTAAAATTTGAAGAAATTGATGCCGTTTACCCTTTTGTTTTTGAAGAAATAGAAGGCTTTACATTGGCCTATTGCCTTGAAAACACCAATCCATAACCCTGATGGACATTACAGAATTTTTATTTAGCCAGTATAAAGACTACTCTAATCTAAACATAACTCTTGAAAGTATTGCAGTTGTTTTAGGCTGTATTAGCGTATGGCTTTCAAAAAAAAATAGCGTGTGGTTGTATCCACCAGCCATTATTAGTTCTCTCATATACATGTATTTACTGTGGATATGGAATTTATACGGAGATTTCGTTATAAACTCCTACTACTTTTACATGGGTATTTACGGCTGGTTTTTGTGGAGCAAAACAGATAACAGCGGTAATGATTGTTTAAAAACCACAATAATGTCACTTAAAGATTACTTAATTAGCGCACTAATCTTTATAATTTCCATTATATTTGTCTCGTGCATTTACATATATTTTAATATGTATACGCACTGGTGGGCAGCCATAGATACTGTAATGACAGGATTACTGTTTGCAGGTACCTGGCTTCTGGCCAAAAGAAAACTTGAAAACTGGCTTTTTCTTATAGCCGGTGATATTATTGCCATACCCCTCTTTTATCTTAAAGGGTATACGCTCACCAGTATTTTGAATGTATTTTTAACCTTAATTGCAATCCTCGGCTATTTAGAATGGAAAAAAGCTTTACAACCAAAAAAATTACTGTTATAAACATTAGCATTTATGCTGAAAAAGATAGCAAAGCAGTTGCTGCATTGCTAAACCAGCAACCTTTTGCCCAAGAAAAAATAAACTATCGCTTTAATTTTAAAGCTAAGGATATCGGCATGGTAGAAAAACCAAAACCATCTGATCTTGGCATAGTTATAGCGCCCGAAGAGCACAAAAAGGCTAATGAAGTGGCTGGCATGCTTAAAAAGCAGGACAATTGCAATCTACGTATAACAGATGGTTATGAAAACGTTTTTGACAAGATTTCTACTATAGCAACAGAGCTTGAAAACGCAATAGCTATGGGCCTTACCGTGCCCGATTTTGTGCAGATATACAACCAGGGCATAGACCTTGAAAGGATACAGGCACAGGTAGACATCTTTAAAAACGGCATAGTAAAAATAAACCTGGAGCGCCCTGCAACCATTGGGGATGGTATATCAATACTAAGCAAAGACGATGCAGAAAAAAACGCCGCTTATTTTGACAGCAAAAAAGACCAGTTTAAACTTAAAAAGTTTGTGCCGGCATCTGGGGCTGCTACCCGTATGTTTAAATTTTTGCACGACTTTATATCAGAGTACGACCCTGAAAAAGAAACCATTAACGGCTATATAAACCGAAAGAAAGACAACTCTCTTGAAGTGTTTTTCCTGGGGCTGGAAAGGCTTCCTTTTTACAAAAGCATAGCTGAAGTTGCCGAAAAAAACATACAAAACCCAGGGGCTGATAATGAAAACGTGCGCGAAGACGCCCGTAACTACAGCTTTGTAAAAACCATGATGGACCCTGAGTTTTTTGATTTTGCCAACAAACCTAAAGGAATACTGCCATTTCATAAATATGACGATTTTGCCGCAACACCTGTATATGAGCATCTTAAAGAGAGCGTAACCTATGCCGACTCTAAAGGGCAGGCTTATATACATTTCACCATATCTGAAGACCATTTAAACGGTTTTCTTGATGCCATAAACGAAACCCGCGCAAAAGTTGAGCAGGAAAGTGGCGTTAAAATAAACTTTAACTTTACTTACCAGCACAAAGAAACTGATACTGTGGCCGTTGACCTTGAAAACAAGCCTTTCCGCGAAAACGGCAAGCTGCTTTTCAGGCCGGGTGGGCACGGTGCTCTTATAGAAAACCTTAACCGCTTATGCGCTGATATTGTGTTTGTTAAAAACATAGACAATGTAAGGCATACCAAAATAGAAACCATTGCTTTATACAAAAAGGCACTGGCAGGCATACTGGTACACCTGCAGGAAAAAGTATTTACCTACCTTAAACAAATTGAGGCAAGAGAACTTACAGAAGACGAACTTGACGCCGTAGTAAGCTTTGCCCAAACAGAACTATCTTTAGACTTATCGCCTGATTTTGATAAGTTTACGATGGAAAATAAATTCCTATACCTTGAAGAAAGCCTTAACAGGCCAATGCGTGTATGCGGTATGGTTAAAAATGAAGGCGAACCCGGCGGTGGCCCATTCTGGGTAAAAGGAAGCCGCGGACGCATGTCATTACAAATTGTAGAAAGCTCCCAAGTAGACCTTAGTAACCAGATACAGAACCACATAATGTATCAATCTACCCACTTTAACCCCGTAGATTTAGTATGCGGCCTTAAAGATTATAAGGGTAATAAATTTGACTTAAGGCAGTTTGTAGACCCTAATACCGGCTTTATTGTACAAAAAAGCAGGATGGGTAAAGAAGTTAAATCGTATGAGCTTCCGGGCTTGTGGAACGGTGCTATGGCCGGCTGGATGACTGTATTTGTAGAGGTTCCGCTTAAAACCTTTAACCCGGTTAAAACAGTTAACGACCTGTTGAAGCCAGCACACCAAAATCCTGCATAAACTACCGTGGATACTGTAAAAGCCATATCAGAACTACATTATAAAGCAGTACGCAGCAGCGGCGCCGGCGGGCAAAACGTAAACAAAGTATCCAGCAAAGTGGTGCTTAGCTTTAACGTAACTGCTTCTTCAGCAATGTCTTACGAAGAAAAGGCACTGATAGAAACCCGCTTAACATCAAGGCTTACCGACGATAAAACCCTTGTGCTTCAGTGTGATGAAGACCGGTCGCAGTTTAGAAACAAGGATATAGTAACCAAGCGTTTCCTCCAACTTATAGAGAATGCACTAAAGGTAGCCAAGCCCAGAAAACCCACTAAAATACCCCGTGGAGTCATTAAAAAACGCATAGAAAACAAGCGCCGACAAAGCGATACAAAGCAATCGCGCAGAAAACCTGATTTTTAATCTGTAATTAAATATCGATTTTTTAAGTTAATTATTAACAAAATCAATATATTTACTTTATATATTTAATCTTATGAAGGTAAATCAGTTACAAATAGAAATTGACGGTATTGATAAGGAAATCCTGCGCTTTTTGATGGAAGATGCGCGCAAACCTATACTACAGATAGCCAGTAAAATAGGCATATCGGGCGCTGCTATACACCAAAGGTTAAGGAAGTTAGAGCAGGCCGGGGTAATTTCGGGCTCTAAGTTTATAGTAAGCACTAAAGTACTGGGATACAGCACCATGGCCTTTGTAGGCATTTACCTTGACAAAGCCGCCAGCAATGCCGAGGCCGTTAAAGAGCTTAAAAAAATACCCGAAGTGCTTGAATGTCACTACACTACAGGAAACTGGAGCATCCTTATAAAAATTATATGCCGCGATAACGAGCACCTTATGCAACTGTTAAACAACAAGATACAGCCTATTAGCGGAGTATCGCGCACAGAAACCTTTATCTCTCTCGACCAGCAAATTGAGCGCCAGATACAGCTTTAAGTATTCAGTGTTCAGATGGCAGTATCCGGCAGTCAGCCTGAGCTTGTCGAAGGCCATTTTTTAGTGATCCATGACAATTAATAAAAATCTGAAGACATATCCCTTTCACTTACAGTTTACAACCACATCAGCATTTATAGATTACAAACTATCACTTTGTAAGAAAATAGTTTACAAAACTAAACACCAGCACTTTACGTATTTAACTTTTCACAATTGGAGTTCAGAATCGGCTATTTTTGCGCATTAATTTCAAAAATGTAAAAGCACAAAAAAAGCCGCGAAAATCTGCGGCCATTTTTCTCTCAAAAAAAATATTTTATAGGTTAGAAGCTATTGCTTTTGCCAAATCTTCAAATTCCTCTTTTTCTAATTTTACTTTATCCCTAAATCTCATTTCGTCCATGTGGTTTAACGGAATAAGGTGCACGTGTGCATGCGGAACTTCAAGCCCTATTACGGCCATACCTACTCTTTTGCAAGGCACGGTTTTTTCGAGCGCCTTTGCCACCTTGCGGCTAAACTGCAACAAGCCCAGGTAATGGGCCTCTTCCATATCAAAAATCTTGTCTTCCTCCTGCTTGGGTATACACAGCGTGTGCCCCTTGGCATTAGGATTAACATCTAAAAACGCCAGGTACCGGTCGTCTTCAGTAATTTTGTAGGCCGGTATTTCGCCGTTAATTATTTTAGTGAATATAGAGCTCATATTAATGTTCGTCTCTTGATATTTCAAGCACCTCAAACTTAAGGGTACCGTTAGGCACGGTAATTTCTGCTACCTCGCCAACGCTTTTACCCAGCAAACCTTTGCCTATAGGCGATGTTACCGATATTTTTCCGGTTTTAAGGTCGGCCTCGCTCTCGGCAACAAGGGTATACTTCAGCTCCATGCCATTAACCTGGTTCTTAATTTTAACGGTACTCAAAACAAGCACTTTGGTAAGGTCCAGCTGCGACTCGTCTATAAGGCGGGCGTTAGATACAACCTCTTCCATTTTGCTTATTTTAAGCTCTAACAGGCCCTGGGCCTCTTTAGCAGCATCATATTCGGCATTTTCACTAAGGTCACCTTTATCGCGTGCCTCGGCAATAGCCTGGCTGGCTTTTGGGCGTTCTATACTTTTTAGCTGATCCAGCTCATCCCTCAATTTTTTTAGCCCTTCGGCAGTGTAGTAAGATACTGTACTCATAACTTCATCGTTTATATAAATAGAAAAAATCCCATCAGGACGGGATTCTTTATATGTAAAGATAACATTTTTTTAATATCGATATTTTTAATTATGCAATAGCATACCCCAAAGTTAATTAAATTAAATTTGTTTCATAATTATTACTGAAAATTTTAACCGCCATGAAAAAATATCTGCTCTTACTGCTTGCTCTGCCACTGTTTATGGGCTGTAGCGATGATAATTATAATTTTAACAACCCCTACCTGCCCAGCTATAACTTTAGCCTTGACCTGGACCTTAACCTGCCCTTGTATACACAGTTGCAGTTTACCGGAAACCCTGTACGCGTAAACACGGCAGGCATAGGTATAAACGGTGTAATAGTTATGAATACCGGCAGCGGCTTTTCTGCCTACGAGGCCAGCTGCCCCAACCAGGAGCTAACCAGCTGCAGCGAACTCGACATAAACGGCATAATAGCTACCTGTCCGTGCGACGAGGTAGAATACAGCCTGTTTACGGGCCTGCCTAATGCCGATGTAAAATATCCGCTTAAGCCCTACCGCATCGAAATTATAAGCCCCACCTACATACGTATTTACAACTAAGATGCCCCGCATTGAACTTACAACCCTTATACAAGCACCCATAACGGTAGTATTTAACCTGAGCCGCAGCGTAGACCTGCACAAAATATCGGCGGCACACACCAGCGAAACAGTTGTGCCTTCACCCATTATAAATGATATGTGGGCCAGGATGACGGGGCTTATGGAAGAAAACGAAACCGTAACCTGGCGTGCCCGGCACTTTTTAATTATACAATACCTTACTGTAAAAATAACCAGCCTGCACTACCCCAACGAGTTTACCGATGAGATGGTACCCGACCTGGGTGCCTTTAAGGCCATGGCGCACCGCCACCTTTTTGAGGAGCGGGACAACGCCACAATTATGACCGATATATTTTATTATGAAAGCCCCTTGGGAATACTCGGCAAGCTGGCCGATGTATTGTTCCTGAAACGCTACATGCGCAACTTTTTACAAAAGCGCAACACCATAATTAAGGCTTTCGCCGAAGACCCTGCCCAGTGGCAGTTAGTCCCGGGGCTTTAGCAGTGGTTTCATAACCAGTGCTTCGACAAGCTCAGCATGACTTCACTCAGGTACAAAATACACGCAAATAAAAAACAGCAACACTGAACTCGTCGAAGTGGACTGTTTTTTATTTATAAATGAGTGAAGCTAAAAGCTAAGCAGCTTAGAACCTCAGCAACTCAGCAGCTTACTTCACCGCCTTACTCCCCATAAAAAACACCAGCGTGCCACCTTTTGTAATATCCTCATGCTTCAGGCTGAAGCCTGTTAATGGCTTGCCATTCAGTTCAATCTTTTGCACATACACATTTTTAGCGCTCTGGTTTTTAGCGATAATGGTAAACGTTTTACCATTTTCTAACTTTAAAACCGCCTCTTTAACCAGCGGGCTGCCCAGGGCATATTCAGGGCTGCCGGGCGCCACCGGATAAAACCCAAGGCTGCTAAAGATGTACCACGCGCTCATTTGTCCGGCATCGTCATTACCGCCCAGTCCATCAGGAGCCGGCTTATACATAGCGTTTAATATCATGCGCACACGCGCCTGCGTTTTATAGGGCTGCCCTACCCAGTTGTACAAATAAGCCACATGGTGGCTGGGCTCATTGCCGTGCACATAATTACCAATAATGCCATCGCGGCTTATGTCTTCGGTATGCTCAAAATACTTATCGGGCAGCTGCATGGTAAACAGCGAGTCAAGATGCATTGCAAACTTAGCTGTACCACCATTAAGCGCCACGAGTGCCGCCGGGTCCTGCGGAACGTACAGGCTGTAGTTCCAGGCGTTGCCCTCTATGTAACCGGCCTGCGAAGTTTCCAGCGGGTCAAAATCTTTTATAAAGGTGCCGTTGGCAAGGCGCGCCCGCATAAAGCCGCTGCTTTTATCCCAAACATTCTCATAATTCCGGGCGCGGACGGCATACTTTGCATATACCTCATTATTGCCCATCTTTTTTGCCATCTGGGCAATGCACCAGTCGTCATAAGCGTATTCTAATGTTTTAGAAACCGATGCCCCGCTTTTATCTTCGGGCACATAGCCATATTGTTTGTAATCGGTAATCCCGTCATAATAGGGCAGGTTTGATGAGCTGATGCAGGCCTCAAGCGCCAGTTTAGTATCAAAATCCGTATTACCTTTAGCCACGGCATCGGCAATAACCGAAACCGCGTGATAGCCTATCATGCACCAGTTTTCGTTAGCGTAGTGGCTCCACACCGGAAGTGCCTTGTGCACGCTTTGGGTATAATGGGCTAGCATGCTCTGTATCATATCGGCATTGCGTTTGGACTGGATAACATTAAACAACGGGTGCAATGCCCTGTAGGTATCCCATAATGAAAATGTGGTATAGTTGGTAAAACCCTCGGCCTTGTGAATGTTTTGGTCAAGGCCTTTGTAGCTGCCGTCGGCATCCATGTATACCGTAGGGTTAATAAAAGCGTGGTACATAGCGGTGTAAAAGTTGACTTTATCGTCTTCAGTAATGGTTTGTACTTCAATTTTATCGAGTTCTTTTTCCCAAAGCTGCTGCCCCTCGCGCACGGTACGGTCAAAATCCCAATGCGGAATTTCGATCTGCATGTTGGCCACCGCACCCTGTGTACTTACCGGCGACAGTGCCATTTTTACCAATACGGGCTCATTGGCCGCCACATCAAAATCAAAGTACATTTTTAGGTTTTGTGCCGCCGCCTCCGGGAAGTTCTTCGTCTGGTCAAACTTGCGCCAAAAGCCGTTGTAAATATTATCCTTATCATACGTCTGCGCACCATAATTTTTGATGGGCTTGCTGAAGGCCATGGCAAAATACACCGTTCTTGTTCTTGCCCAGCCACGCGTTTGGCGGTAGCCTGTTACCAAAGTATCGTTCTCTACCCGAACGAACGTCCAGACATTTTTTTCGTTATGGTTATAAATGCCCGCCATCAGGTCTAGGATAATGTGTGCCGTATTTTCTTTCGGGAAGGTATATTTATGGAAACCCACACGTGTGCTGGCAGTAAGCTCGGCGGTTATGTTGTGGTCGTCCAGCAGCACCTTGTAATAATTGGCTTTTGCCACCTCATTGTTGTGCGAGTAGGCCGACCTGTATCCACCCTCCGGTTTATCGGACGTGCCGGGGTTAAGCTGCAAAGTGCCTGCTGTAGGCATTATCAGGAAGTCGCCCAGGTCAGAGTGCCCCGTACCGCTAAAATGCGTATGGCTAAAGCCTACAATAGTTTTATCTGCATACTGGTAGCCGGCGCAGTACTCATACACCTTGCCGTTGTATTTTTTGTTGAGTTCGTAAGCAATAGTATCGGTCTCGGGGCTGAGCTGCACACTGCCAAACGGCACCGTAGCCCCCGGATAGGTATGCCCCATTCGTGCCGTACCAATCAGCGGATTGATGTACTCGTAGTTTTTCTTTTGTGGTTTTTGGGCAAAACCTGCTATAGCAAATAGCAAGGCAAGGGTTTGTAGTGTAGTTTTCATTGGGTTGGGTTGAAAGCCTAAAAGTACTAAAAAGAAAATCCTGCCGTGTTGCCACAGGCAGGATTTTTCTTTTTTTGAGCTGCTGAGTTTGTGAGCTGCTAAGCCACTTAGCTAAAAGCAATCGTGGCATTCCCTTCCTTTTAAAGGGGAATTTACATAGCCGTGCTTACTCTGATGCTTAGTAACTAAGTGGCTCAGTGGCTTTGTCTTAAAACTTAAGCGTTAGCCCTGCTAAAAAGTTAGCGCCGGCCTGAGGGTAATAAGAGGCACCCTCATAATAATACCCGTTAGAAGCATATTTTTCATCCAGAATATTATTAACCAAAACACTCACAATAACCTGTTTAAATATCTTTTTAGGACTAAAGGTATAGCTCACATTAAAATCAGTAGTGGTATAGGCTTTCAGTTTGGCTCCAGGTGTTTCAAGGTTATCCATAAACTGGTCGCCCACAAATTTAGTGGCCAGCATGGCAAACCAGCCACGGTTGTGGTATATCAACTGGTTAGCCCCTATAACGCTTGGCGAAAAAGCAATATCTGTATCGCCCAGGTTTTGCACGCCGTTTTCGCCTTCTATAAAAAAGTCAACGTTTTTATTGGCACTTATGGCAACATTAGGCCTAAGGGTAAAATGATCTGTAAGCGGTATGCTGGCATCGGCCTCAAGGCCCA
>JAZKDS010000061.1:229-14249 GCA_040387455.1 Bacteroidota bacterium | reverse complement strand
CCATGTATCAAAAATAGACAAAATTCATTAATGCGTATATCAAATTGAAATACATAAAGCAAAAGGTTCGACGTGTCGAACCTTTATTATCTTAAGTAATATAAAACTACCCTTTAAACTCTACAGTTTTGGTATCGCCATCAACAACCACCTTAACAAGGCCGTGTTTAGAAAGGCCTTTCATGGCAGCATCCCATTTTTTGCCGCTCAGGCCTGCCTGCTGCTTAAGGGCATCAAGGGCAAGCTGGCTGCTCACTTTCAGTATTTCGGCAATAGCCTTTTCGTCATCGGTAAGCTCTACGGCTTTCTTCTCCGGCCTCATTTGCGGGAAGAACAGCACTTCCTGAATGCTTGGGTTGTTAGTAAGGTACATAATAAGCCTGTCCATACCTATACCCATACCGCTTGTAGGCGGCATGCCATACTCCAGCGCCCTAAGGAAATCATTATCAATAAACTGGGCTGCCTCAACATCGCCGCGCTCGCTAAGTTTCAGCTGGGCTTCAAAACGCTCACGCTGGTCTATAGGGTCGTTAAGCTCGCTGTAGGCATTGGCAATTTCCTTGCCGCATACCATAAGCTCAAAACGCTCGGTAAGCTCAGGGTTATCGCGGTGCTCTTTGCACAGCGGGCTCATATCTTTAGGATAATCTATAATAAACGTAGGCTGTATAAAGTTGCCCTCACATTTTTCGCCAAAAATCTCGTCGATAAGCTTGCCTTTACCCATGGTTTCGTCTACGGCAATGCCCATGCCGCGTGCGGCTGTAAACAGTTCTTCCTCGGTTTTGCCTGTAATGTCAAAACCGGTAAATTGCTTAATGGCATCGGTCATTGTAACGCGGGCATAAGGCGCTTTAAAGCTAACCTGGTGCTCACCAAAGGTAGCGTTGGGCGTACCGTTAACCGCAAGGGCGCAATGCTCCAGCAGGGTTTCTGTAAACTCCATCATCCAGTTGTAGTCTTTGTAGGCTACATATATCTCCATTGCCGTAAACTCAGGGTTGTGTGTGCGGTCCATACCCTCGTTACGGAAGTTCTTGCTAAATTCATACACACCATCAAAACCACCTACAATAAGGCGTTTTAGGTAAAGCTCATTGGCAATACGCATGTATAGTGGTATGTCAAGGCTGTTGTGGTGCGTTACAAACGGGCGTGCAGCAGCACCACCCGGTATAGGTTGTAGTACAGGGGTTTCTACCTCAAAGTAGCCTTTATCGTTAAAAAAGCTACGCATAGCATTAAACAGTTTTGTTCTTTTAACAAACACTTCTTTAACGTGTGGGTTAACCACAAGGTCTACATAACGCTGGCGGTAACGCAGCTCAGGGTCGGTAAAGCCATCAAAGGTTTTGCCATCGGCATCTGTTTTAGGCAATGGCAGTGGGCGCAGGGTTTTGCTTAACAGCTGAAAGGTGTTAACACGTATCGATTTTTCGCCTACCTGTGTAGTAAACAATTCGCCTTCAACGCCTATAAAGTCGCCCAGGTCAATCAGTTTTTTAAAAACCTCGTTATAAAGGGTTTTGTCTTCACCGGGGCAAACCTCATCGCGGTTTACATATATCTGTATGCGGCCATCGCTGTCCTGTACTTCGGCAAAAGCAGCTTTGCCCTGTATGCGCATGCTCATTATGCGTCCGGCTATAATAACCTTCTTACCTTCAGAAAAAGTTTCCTTAACCTGTTTACTGGTATGGTTTACCGGAAAAAGGTTAGCGGGATATGGATTGATGCCGAGACTTCTCAGCGTGTCCAGTTTTTCTCTTCGAATAATTTCTTGTTCTGAAAGCTGCATGATTATTATGTTTTTAAGGGTGTAAAGATAATGAATATTAACAAATAAGCAATTTGAGCTGATTTAACAATGCTACGGTTTTTAGTTAAATAAAAGAATTATATTTGGTGCAAATAATCAAAAGACGCAATGAAAACAAAATTACTACTGGCACTTAGTGCTTTTGTGGCCTTTTTAGCCACATCGTGCAACATTTCAGAAAACATAACTATTGGCGAAGATGGCAGTGGTGTTATGACTATGGATATTGATGCCTCTCAACTTATGGGTATGGCCGGTGGCCAAATGGGCAAAGAAGGCAGGATTGACTCTACATTTACTTTTAAAGAGCTTTATAAAGAAAAAGCAGATAGTATTGCCAAGCTGCCTGCCGCCGAGCGTGAAAAGTTTAAACAGCTTGAAAAGATTGAAGGCAAGATGCTTATGGATCCTGAAACTGGTGAGTTTATGATAAACTTTACAAACAAGTTTAAAAACGCTAACGAACTGGGTAACATGATGCAGGCCATGAGCGCTGTTAGCAAATCTCAAATGCAGGAGGGCGCGCCAGATATGGAGAGCCAAAACCCGCCTACAAGCTATTTTTATGATGGTAAAAAATTTAAAAAGACGGTAAAAGTTAGCGACAAAGCTAACGAGGTTGAAAATGATTCCCTGCAAATGATAAAAGCAATGTTTGAAGGTTCTACATATACGGTAAACTACAAGTTTCCTAAAAAGATAAAATCGGTTTCAAATAAAAATGCAGTTATCAGTGCAGATAAAAAGACTGTAACTGTAGTGTATGACCTTGTTGATTACATGGATAAGCCAAAGGATATGGATATCGAGGTAATATTTGAATAAAGATTGCTACAATAAAAAAGGGGCTGTTTCAACTTGAAACAGCCCCTTTTTTATTGCCTTTATGCAAGCTTACTTGTCATTCTTTTATTATTTTAAGGTGCGTTTCAGTGTTGCCCCTGCTGATTTTTAAGATGTAAATCCCTGAACTGTATGCCGACATATCTATTACATCTGAAGTTGCCTCAACATTCCTGCTGCTTAATAGCTGCCCGGCCATATTGTACAGGGTTATGTTACTGAATCCGTTAGGGGCGGTAATAGTAATGGTTTCCCTTACCGGGCTAGGATAATATTGCAGGTTGGCAAAAGAAAGGTCTTTGCTGCTTAAAAGACACTCAACTGTTGCCGCCCAGCCATCTGACGGGTATACCATCTGGTCTGTTATAAATTCAAATGTAAGCGCGCCGCTGACATTTGTAGCAACAAAGGGTTCGGTGGGTGGTGTGTACCCGCTATAGTTACCTATTAGTGGCGCGGAGGTGCCTATACCATCATACACATATAGAATATCATTAAGCTGTGTCCAGAAATCATTAAAAGTAACGGTTACGGCCTGGTTACTGCTCTGTGGTTTTATAATGGTAACCGTATGCTGCGTACCGGTATAGTTACCGGTTGCCCCGCCGGTATCTGTCCATACTGCTCCGGAGCACCAGTTGGCACCAGTGCTGAAAGACAGTGTTTTGCTTCCTGCTGTAATGCCGGTACCGCAGGCATTGCGCACGCTTAAGGTGTAGTAGGTGTTGGCTTCAAGCCCTTCTGCAATAAAGCTATTTTGTATAACATCCTGCCAGTTTGTAATCTCTTCGCCAAAAAGCGCGTAGCCCACCTGCCATGAGTTGGCTTCTGTATCATCCCAGGTAAATGTGGCTGTTGAAAGGGTTGTGTCAGTAAGGTTTAACGCGCTGATGGTATTGATGCAGCTGGTAACGCAATCAGTTCCCAAGCAGGCTGACCCTGCTATATGCTGCAGTATGCGCTGTGCAGGTTGGGGTCCAAAGCCGTTAGCAAAATTGATATTGCCGCAGTAACTCATAATGGTGCCGCCTTGTTCCGCCGATGGTATGGGCCCCGGGGGGCAATCGCCTTCGCCCGTACTACAGCCATCTATAGCCGTATTGTTGCCATTCCAGTAGCAGCCATGCGTGTGTTGGGAGCCAAAGGTGTGCCCCAGCTCGTGGGCTATTGTTTTTACGGCCTGGCTGTAGGCAGGCAGGGGTTGGTAATAAGGGTTTACCTTAGCATAGCTTCGGTTAAGGTCGCTGCAAAGCGCCCCTATTTCATAGGCCAGGCCATTGCCTCCGCCATAGTTAATAAGCTGGGCCGCATCGGCATCAAAAATGGGAGTCTGGGCGGCAAACTGGTCAAGCAGGCCATAAGCTGATGGCGTTGCCTGGTTATAGGGGTCTGCCTCCGTCTATACATACATAGATTTTATGGCAGTGTTAATGCCATCATTTTCAAATAGCGCCTGTACATTATTATACATGGCGGTAAACCAATTGGCAGTTTCGCTTACGCTTGAGCCATTGGCCACGTAGGCATTATTTCTAAGTTCAAAATAAAGGCTTACACAATGCTCGCTCAGCACGCCCTGTCCATTTTTTTCAACCGGGGTATTGTGGGGTATTTTTATATCCCTGGTAGTGCATTCAAAATTATGGGGCTGTTTAAGGTTTGTATCAGAATAGATAATGTAATCCTTGGTATTTCCGGGTATTTTAAGCCGGCCCACCACTACATTATCAATTGCCGCCGCCGATACGATACCATACATTTCATTTTCAAAGAAACTAAATGCCGCTATAGAATTTACATCGCCCTTTATAATGCCATGATAGTAGGCACCGGGTGTGTAGGCTATATTACTGCCTTTATCTGTATCGATATGAAAACCGGCGGCCATTGTAACAACACGGTATAGCTGCATGGTAATAGTGCTGTCGCCATAAGGTATGGTTAGCTGCAGGTGTTCAGGTTTGTTTTTAAAGATGTTTATTACAAGGCCAGTATCAAGCTTTGCGTAGGTTGCGTTGCGCACAAGGCTATCTGCGGCGATGTTATGGGGATTAAATGCTGTTAACAGTGCGACAGGTTTAAACAGGGTATTTTTGTTTAGCAACTGCGTTACCTGTACCGGAATTTTATGCTGTGCAAAAAGGGGTAATATGCAGGATAACAGGAGGAGTGTGGTGATTTTTTTCATCGGGGAGATTGTGTTGTGTCTGTTGGAGCGGTAAATATAAATATTCCTTTAAAATATTAGGCAACTAATTTTAATGAGGCATAATACAGTATTAAGGTAGCCCTGTGCTTTTGTAAAAGCTGCTTATAAGTTTTGTAAATTTGCACTATAATAATAAGGAGTAACCGCAATGAACAAATTAGTGCAGCTGCAGGATTTAGGTGTTATGGATTATAAGGTAGCCTGGGATTATCAGGATGGCCTTTTTCAGGGTATTGTAGACCTAAAGATAGCTAACAGGCGCGAAGGCTTAGATACTGATACGCCCAACTATTTGCTGCTTGTAGAGCATCCGCATGTTTATACATTAGGTAAAAGTGGCGATTTTGAAAACCTTTTGCTAAGCGAAGCACAGCTTGCTGCTAAAAATGCTACGTATTATAAAGTGAACAGGGGCGGGGATATTACCTACCACGGCCCCGGCCAAATTGTAGGTTACCCTATACTTGACCTTGAGAATTTTTTTACGGATATACACAAGTACCTCCGTTTTCTTGAGGAGGTAATTATACTTACCATGGCCGATTATGGTATAACTGGTACACGCAGCGATGGCGAAACCGGTGTTTGGCTTGATGTGGGAACGCCCTTTGCCCGCAAAATATGTGCTATGGGTGTAAGGGCATCGCGCTGGGTAACCATGCACGGCTTTGCTCTTAATGTAAATGCTAACTTAGGCTATTTTGATAATATTATACCGTGCGGCATACGCGGCAAGGGGGTAACATCGCTTAATGCAGAGATGGGTGTAGCCCATGTAGATGAGCAGGAGGTTAAGCAAAAAATACTAAAATATTTTTCGGAGCTTTTTGAGGCGGAATTTGTATAGGAAAAAACAGAAAAAATACTCCTTTAATATATAGGTTTTATTTTTGGAGTTCAAATTCTATTTCAAGCTGTTCCGGCAGCAGTCGGAAACTCTTGCGGTGGTATGGTGTAATGCCATATTTACGTATGGCTTCGCGATGCTCTAAAGTAGGGTAGCCTTTATTTTTTTTCCAGTTATACATTGGATATTCCTCATGCAGGCGGTCCATGTAATCATCGCGGTACGTTTTTGCCAGGACTGATGCAGCCGCTATACTCAAAAACTTACTATCGCCTTTTATAACACAGGTGTGCGGAATATTCGCCACGGGCTTAAACCTGTTACCATCTACAATTATATGATGAGGCTGGGGTGTTAGCTGTTTTATGCAGTCCTGCATCGCGCGAATCGAGGCGTTGAGTATATTTATTTCATCTATTATTTCGGGCTGAATGTGCACTACATGGTAGCAAAGCGCTTTTTCCTTTATAAGCGGGCGCAGCTTCATGCGCATTTTTTCTGAAAGCTGTTTAGAGTCGTTTAATAAAACCATCTCAAAATCATCGGGCAATATAACTGCTGCTGCAGTAACGGGCCCGGCAAGGCAGCCGCGGCCGGCTTCGTCAGTTCCTGTTTCGTATTGAAGCGATGAATGTTTGAGTAAAAGCATACCAGGATAGGGTTTTTAGCGTATATATTTAAGAAACAAAGATATCGGCCTAAAGTTAAAATTAAAATTATTGGCTGTTAATTTGTTATAATTTATATTTTTGCTAATCTATTTTAATGCAAATGGCTATTTTTGCAATAATTGCATTGATTCTCTATTAACTATTAACTATTTTTTACCTACAGTTATGAAAAAAAATACTGTTAAAGTAATGTTGCTAATGTCCTTACTGGGCAGCAGCTTTACTTTATTTGCCCAATCTGCGGAAGCAAAGAAAAAAATTCTTGCAAACTCTTATCCGGAAGCCGGTGCTAAGCTGGGCGAACGCCTTGATGCTGAATTTAAACAGAAACATGCTGAGGCACTAAGGCTTGCTGAAATTAATGGCTGGCCTTTAACTATTGAAAAAGAAGACGGCAGGGCAGACCTTATGTATGTTTCTGACGAAGGAACTCCTATATATTATGGCACATCAAATGTTGGTTCGGCTATTACGAGCAGATCTAACTGGCTACACCCGGGTGGTGGCCTGGGCCTTAGCCTTACCGGGCTTAGTAATACTGCAGTAGGTCAAATGTTTGTGGGTATGTGGGATGGACAGTACCCACTTGTAACGCACCAGGACTTTGTAAACAGGATTGACCCGGGCGATACAGGTGTTGTAAGTAACGTACAGCAACACCCTACACACGTTATGGGTACGATGATAGGGTCTGGTGCTACAGCTGCAAACTCTAAAGGTATAGCATATGAGGCATATGGTATAGCTTCGAATTATGATAATGACCTTTCAGAAATGATACTTCAGAATCAGAATGTAAACATGATTATAAGTAATCACTCTTATGGTCTTATAGCTACAAACCTTCCGTCATATTATTTTGGTGCTTATATAGGCCAGTCAAGAGATCTTGATGATATGTTATTTGATTTTCCATACTACCAGCCGGTAATTGCAGCCGGTAATGATAACAACGGTAGCACATATGATTTGCTTACAAGCATGGGTACTTCTAAGAATGCTGTAGTTGTAGCGGCTGTAAACGAGGTAAATACTTTTAATGCAGATGGGACGCCGGCAAGTGTTAGCCTTGCCAGTTTTAGTAACTGGGGTCCTACGGACGATAACAGGATAAAGCCGGATATTTCATCTAAAGGTACAAATGTTTACTCTACTTCAACTGGAAGTAATGGAAGTACCAGTGCTCATGCCACCCTTCAGGGAACATCTATGGCTGCTCCGGGTATTACTGGTGCGTTTACGTTGATTCAGCAGCATTATGCAGAGCAGAACAATAATACTTTTATGAGAAGTGCTACGCTAAGAGCCTTAATGGCTCATACAGCAGATGAGTGTGGAACAAACCCGGGACCTGACAGCAGGTTTGGCTGGGGGCTTATGAATGCTAAAAAATGTGCAGAGACTATTACTAATGAAGGTGTTTCTTCTATAATAGAGGAGAATATTCTTTTACCTGGGCAAACATATACTTTTGATGTTACGGCTATTGGAAACCAGCCGGTTATAGCAACCCTTGCCTGGACAGATCCTGCAGGTACTGCAGTTTCAAGTACTACTACAAGTGCAAGGCTTGTAAACAACCTTGATATTAAAGTTACAAAAAACAATACAACATACCGTCCATGGAAATTGGGTGCATCTAACACTGCTGCGGCAGTACAAGGTGATAACAATGTGGATAATATTGAGAAAGTAGAAATAGCAGAAGCATCTGGTGATTATACAATTACAATTTCTCATAAAGGTTCAACACTTGTTAATCCTAACGGAACACCATCTCAGCAATATTCTCTTGTGGTAACTGGTATTGTGGGTGATGATTTTGGGGTAAAAGGCCCAGCTGCCGAATTGTTTAGTGTTTGGCCTAATCCAGCTGCAGATGTTCTTAATGTTAGGTTATCTGCCGGTTTTGAAAACGGGGCTTCGGTAAAAATGTATGATATACAGGGCAGGATAATGCTACAGCAGTCTCTTACAGGTATGGAAACTATTGTTAATACACAGTCACTATCTTCAGGTGTTTACTTTGTAGATGTGCTTAACGGAGGTAAAAGCCAGGTTAAAAAAGTTGTTATTGAATAATTATAATTTTTTTAATTAAAAAGTTGAGATTATAACGCAACCTTAAACATATACCCGCATCTAATATAAACGTCAACAGATCTGTTGGCGTTTATTATTAAATTAAAAAAATGCGAAATATGTGGTCAATTGTTATCAATCTTTTGTGGTTTTATCATTTACGTTAAAAATTCTTGAAATTTTAATCTTTGTTGCATTGTTAAAAGTTTGTTATTTTAAAATAAATTAATAGATTTGCAACTTAACTAACTCAAATTAATTTAATATGAAATCAAAGTTTACTTGGATTTTTACGCTTTTACTTGCGTTTTTTATTCAGTTTGCCTTTGCGCAGGAAAAGACTATTACCGGTGTGGTAAGCGATGTCTCAGGTGGATTACCTGGGGTTACCGTAATGGTTAAAGGAAATCCTGCGTCTGCGGTTACAACTGATCTTGATGGTAAGTACACCATCACGGCCTCTGTGGGTCAGGTTCTTGTTTTTCAATACGTAAGTATGGGCAACAAGGAGTACAAAGTTACTGCTAACCAAAACACTATTGATGTGGAAATGGTTGAAGAAATTGAAGCGGTAATTGTTGACAAGTATAGGACACAGACACGGGCAACTAACCCGAATGCTGTTACTACTATAACTTCTAAAACCATTGAGGGTAGGCCAAACGCATCGTTTATACAAACGTTACAAGGTCAGGTTCCGGGTCTTAATATCTCTACAGGTTCAGGTCAGCCGGGTGCAAATAGTACCGTTATCCTTAGGGGTGTAGGTTCTATCAACGGTAATATCGAGCCACTTTATGTTATTGATGGTGTGCCTTTGAACTCTGACAGCTTTAGGAGTATTAACCCTAATGATATCGAATCAGTATCTGTACTTAAAGATGCCGGTGCAACGTCAATTTATGGTAACAGGGGTGCTAATGGTGTAATTGTTGTAAAAACTAAAAGGGGTAGCTTTGATGCTCCGTTAAATGTTTCTTACACGGGTATTACCAGCTTCCAGACTATGCAGAACAACAAGTATGACAGGATGAATTCAAGGCAATTGCTTACTCTTGAAAATACTATGGGCCGCGGTATGGGTGGTACTATGACGCCTGCAGAAATAGCTGCTTTTGATATTGATACTAACTGGAAGAATGAACTTTTCAGAACAGGTGTTACTAAAAACCATGTGCTTAACTTAACAAGTGGTGGAAGCAACTTGTCTTCATTTACATCGTTTGGTTATTTTGACCAGGAAGGTATTCTTGAAAGTACAGACCTTAAAAGGTTTAACTTCAGGAATAATATTACAGGTAAAAGCAACGATGGTAAATTTAATTACTCAACTGCTTTAACCCTTAACTGGTCTCGCAGAAATGAAGCTAGTAACCTTGGTACTGCTAACGTAAACATTAATCCTGTTATTGCTGCTAACAGTGGTGTGCCATATTTGTCTCCTGGTCAGTATACTAACGGTCGTCAACTGCATGATTTGTATCTTACTAACCCTACGCTGGTTTATACTCCGCTAATGTTGCTTGATATGATTAATTCATTTACTAATCAAACTGATGAGATCAAAATGATTGGTAACGTACAGGCAAGCTACCAACTTACGGATGATTTTACCGTGGGTACTGCCTTTGGTACAGACTATACACAGGCAATTGGCCTAAGGGTACAAGATCCGGGATCTTTCAACTCTTACCTGTTCCAGAATCCGGGAGAAGATTATCTTGGTTTCCAAACGGAAAGTCTTGCTTATGAAGCTGCATTTAACTTTAATACCAGCTTAAACTACAACCATGTTTTTGCAGAAAAGCACACTATTGATGCTACAGCATATACAGAGTATTACAAAGCGCATTCTAAAGGTTTCTCTGGCGTACAGAGCGGTTTAGATCCTAAATTGTTTACTCCTGGTAACGGTGATGGTTTTATACCATTTAACCCTGCCACGCCTAACTTTTATGTGCCATCTGTAACATCGAACAAAGCAACTGCAGGTTTGTTTTCTTACTTTGCGTCACTTGATTATGATTATAGCCAAAAATATGGTGTAGCTGCTACAGTACGTAGAGATGCATCATACCGTTTTAATGAGTCTAACCGTTGGGGTACATTCTACTCGGTTTCTGCAAGGTGGAACATCGACAAAGAAAACTTTATGCAAGGTAGCGACTTTAATATGTTAAAGTTAAGAGCTTCTTATGGTACTGCAGGTAACCAGAATATCCAGGGCCAAAGTATTTTTAGTGCAGCTAACTTAACAAGAACATTGTATAATTCAGGTACCGCTTATGGTAACCTGCCTGGTTATTTTGTGAGCCAATATGGTAATAACGACCTTAAATGGGAAGTTGTAACACAGGCTAACTTAGGTCTTGACTTTGAAGTTTGGAATTCTAAATTAAGGGGTAATCTTGATGTGTACCAAAAAACGACAGATGACTTATTTATGCCGATTCCTATTTCTGGTATTAACGGTACTTATTCACTTGATGCTAACTATGGTACCCTTCGTAACCGTGGTATAGAGGCTCTTGTAGGTTATGATGTTATTGATTACAACGACTTTAAGCTTACACTTAACTTTAATGGTTCTTACAACCAAAATAGGATAATTGATATAGCTGCAGAAGGCGGAATGGTAGACAATACGCTAACAGTTCTTTCTGAAGGCCATAGGATTGATGAGTTTTATCTTATAGATTATGCTGGAGTTAACCCTGCTAACGGTAACCTTTTATTTTATGATAAAGACGGCGTTTTAACTGAGAACCCTAACAATAATGACAGGAAGTACACAGGTAAATCATCTATACCTTCTTACCAAGGTGGTTTTGGTCTTGATGCCTCTTATAAAGGTTTCTTCTTAACTACAAGCTTTACTTATGTGGCTGATATTTACAGGTTTGATTATGACCTTAGTGGTCTACAGGATCCGGCGAGTGTTGGTCAGTTTAACAAATCTACAGATTTGCAAAGGGCCTGGACTGTTGATAACAGGGTAACTGATATCCCGTCTCTTTTCTTAACTAACAGCGGATCTGCCGATAACTCAAACAGGTATCTTAAAGATGCTTCTTACGTAAGGTTAAGGTATGCAAGTGTAGGCTATAACTTCCCTAAAAATTTCCTTCAGGATACACCTTTTAGCAGTATTAAAGCTTATTTACAAGGCGAAAACCTTGTTACATGGACAAAATGGAGAGGATGGGACGCGGAAAGTAACCGTGCTAATGACCAAAACCAATATCCTACACCAAGGATAGTATCGGTAGGTCTTGAAGTTCAATTTTAAAAAAAAAACTGAGAAAGAACATGAAAAATTTAAAAGTATTTTTATTCGTCATCACAGGCCTGATATTTGCGTCTTGTGAAGATGCTATAGACATAACGCAGCCCAGCGAGCTTGCTCCTGCGGATACATTTGAAACGGTTACCGATATGCAGTTGGGTTTAAATGCTATTTATTCTACACTATCGGGAGAAACCGGAATTAGTTTTACATCTGTATTTACAGATGAGGCTGCCATAGGCAAGTCTAATGGTGGTCAGGGTAAAGATGGCTCTATGGCCTTTAACCTTAACTCTAACAGCGGTGAGGCGGCTTCTATATGGTCTTCTAACTACTTTGCTATTAACCTTGCTACAAGGCTTATTGAAGCTTCTGAGTTTGTAGTTGTTGAGGCGGGTTCTCCTGAAGAAACTGAAAAGAAAAATATTCTTGCACAAGCTTATGCAGTAAGGGCTTACAGCCATTTTGTACTGCTTAGTTATTTTTCGCCAGACCTTACAAATGACAGTGCATTAGGTGTAATAGCAGTTTCTGTTACGCCAAATATTACTGATAAGCTGCCAAGAAACACCAATGGTGAAGTATTTGCACTTATTGATACTGACCTTGCTTATGCAACTGACAATCTTACAACAACAAACGCTACTTCTGTTATTAACAAAGTATTTATTACTAAAGACTTTGTTAAGTGTTTAAAAGCACGTATGGCGCTTTACAGAGGCAACTTTGACCTTGCTAAGCAACTTGTAGATGAGCTTGATGTTACTTATAGTCTTAGTACAGGTACACAGGCCGGAACGGGCGCTTATCCTACAATGTGGAAAGATAGCTACTCTGTAGGTAATGAACTTATTTTTGCTATTGACAGGTCTTTAAGCGGCCAGACAGGTAACTGGGCTCAGGTTTGGCAATCAGCTAACAGTACTATTACAGGTTCTCCTTTCTTTGAAGTAAGCAGGGCATTATTTAACAAGGTTAATAACGCTACTGATATCAGGAAGTTTGTTATAGCTGATGCTACTTCTCTTATAATGGGAGATAATTATGATGATGTAGATTATGCTACTTTTATTGATCAGGATGTATTGCCTGTAGGTAAATATCCGGGTAACGGTCAGCAATTGCTACTTAATGATATTAAAGTTTTCCGTTTTTCTGAAATGGTACTTATCAGGGCAGAATATTATGCTAATGCAGGCGACTGGACTAATGCTATAGCACAGGTTAACCTTGTAAGAGCAGCACGTCTTGCTACTGCTCTTGATGCTGCTGGTTTCCAGAGTTCTCAACTTGCCTGGGGTGCTATTATGGATGAAAGAAGGGTAGAACTTTCTTTTGAAGGCCACAGGTATTTTGATATCAAACGTATAGGGCCAAAAGCCGGTAGGGGTATTGAAAGAGATGCCCAGGACTGTTCATTTAACGGTTTCTGCACACTACCTGCTACTGATTACAGGTTTACACTGCCTATTCCACAACCTGAATTGGCAGCTAACCCTAACATAGTTCAAAATCCTGGTTATTAATTTTAAACCGTACAAGTAATGATAAAGAATATATATAAATTCGGAATTCTTAGCATACTGGGCTTGTCATTGCTGACCAGTTGTGAAGAAGATAAAGTAGTTTTTGATAACGTTAATGGTCAGACCATGTTATCTTTTGCTACAAGCTCTCAAAATATTGGTTTTGGTCCGGCTGAAGGTGAAGATGTAGGTTACGTTACTGTTAACGCAACTACTGTTTCAACTCAGGACAGGGTTTTTACTGTAGAGGTTGATGAGACTTCAACAGCTATTGCTGGTAGTGAGTATACAATTGATCAGTCTACAGTTTTTATCCCTGCGGGAGAATATGTTGGACAAATTAAAATTAACGGTAATTTTAATGAGCTTTCAGAAGGTGAAAACAAGCTAATTGTACTTAACATCACTACAGATGGTGGTTACACTGTTGATAAAGATGTAAATACTATTACTATCTTTAGGTCTTGCCCTGTACCAGCTGATTACTTTGTAGGTAACTACCTTCTTGAGCAGGTAACTGAGCAAGGTGCTGATGGCCCTGTATTAGAAGATGGTGTTGTGCGTGCTGTAACTGTAGATCCGGCTAACCCTAAGGGCAGGATATTTTCAAGCTACAACTTCCCTAACTTCTGTAGTACTGCAAGAAATCCATTTAAGTTTTTACTTAACTGTGGTCAGATAGTTGCAGATGGTACAAATACAAGTAACTGTATCTGTACTCAGGGAGCACCATA
>JAZKDS010000061.1:0-219 GCA_040387455.1 Bacteroidota bacterium | reverse complement strand
TTGGCCCTGCTGCTGTTAATGAAACGTATGATACAGATAGCGATGCTGTTATGTATATATCATTTACTAATGACGTTACAGGTAACTGTGCGCCTGCAGACCAGATAGTTTACAAACTGACAAAACAATAAGAATATATTTCAATTTGTTTAAAACCCGCTTTATAAGCGGGTTTTTTTATGAATTATTATTTTTTAAAATTTATCTTTGCTAACAGTT
>JAZKDS010000060.1:0-2415 GCA_040387455.1 Bacteroidota bacterium | reverse complement strand
CGTGTAACGCCTTCATAAAATGCACGTTGCGCACCGGCGTGGGCGATACCACATTAACCACGCCTTCCATTTGGTTACTTAAAATGAATTCTACAGCACGGGCAAAATCGGTTTCATGAATCCAGCTTACAAACTGGCTACCTTTGCCCTGACGGCCTCCCAACCCCAGTTGCGCTAATCGTTTTAACGGCACAAAGGCCCCACCATGTTTACCCAAAACTATTGAGGTTCGCAAAGCTATTTTTTTAGTGTGTGGCGTTGCTGCGGCAAAAAAGGTGCGTTCCCATATTTTGGCTACGTTCATAGAAAAGTCGTGGCCAATTTCGCCGTGCACTTCATCCATCTGTTTATCAAGGCTGTGCCTGTAAATGGTTGCCGTACTTGAGTTAAGCCAATGCAGGGGTGGATTGGCGCACTGTGCAATAGCCTTGCCTAAAATAGCGGTACTATCAATTCGCGATGCCATGATTTCATTCTTATTCTGCTCATTATACCGGCAATCTACCGATTTGCCTGCCAGGTTTATAAAGGCATCGGCACCTTCCAGTTCAGTCTCCCATCCGGTAAGGGTTTTGGCATCCCAATGCACGTGTTTTATATTGGCATGGGTATATGCTTTGCCACGGGTAAGGATTACAATTTGCTGTGCTTTATCTTTAAAATGGCGGGCAAGCACCTGGCCTAAAAAACCTGTACCTGCGGCTATAATTAGTTTTTTCATGGTCTTTTGGTTATTCAGTTCAAATGAAATAATACATAATTAATAGTAGTACACGGTAACCCAGCCACGTAACACAAAGCCTTTTGGGCAGCCCTAAAAGTTTTACCCTGCGGTAATGCTCTGCAAAAATTATAAGCGCGGTTATGCCAAACCAATACAATGCTATTTGCTGGGGTATGTGTATAAAGAGGTTGCCAATAATGGCGGGCAATAACAGTAGCGAACCAAATAACGATACCGTCATTACATTGCCAAAGTAATTAATAGCCTCCTGTTTACTGAGCTTATATACAAACATCCATTGAAAAGGGATTTGTAAAAATGCGATGAGCAACTCGGCATAAAACGGTTTTGCAGGTGCATAAAGCGAGATCAAATGTGAGTAGCCAAATAAAACCAAAGCCGTAGCCAGCCCCGTAAATATCAGATAGGCAATGCGGTAGCGGTAATTAAAATCGGGCAGGCAGGCTATGCCTGTGGTTGATTTTGTGTTGGGTATAATGGCTTTACGGTTGTATGATATAAAGGAGTACAGTTTTTTTAGGAGCCAGTGTATGGGCATTATTTTGCCCACTTTTTCTATTATCGGGAACGAGTGTCCCACTACTTTCAGCAGGCTGTCTATACCATAAGTAACCGTATTATTCTTGTTATCAATAAGGGCAATCTCGTTGCAGGCGCGGCGGACATCTACAAACTGTTTCTCGCTGTCAGTAAGGCTTTCAAAGGGTTTGCGCCCGTGGGCATCAAGCATGCCGGCTTTTATAAAACCAGTGGTGTATACGCTGCACAGCGGGCAGCCACTATCATACAAAAGGGTTTGGTTATTAAGCGTTTTCATAAACTTATGCTTTAAAAACAATCCTTTCTTCGGCAAGGCTTTGTTTTGCTTTTCTTTTTCCACGGAAGAAGAAATACAGGTTGAAGAACAGCATGATGCCCAGGTAAATACTAAAGCCGCCTATTTTGTAGCTTAAGGCTTCCACCAGTGCCTGGTACGTGTCTTTATACACATCGAGCTTTAATATCATAAGGGCAAAACCAAGGTTGAGGAGATAAAACCCGGTTTCAAAAAGCTTGTTAGTGGCTGTGGCAATATCTTCGCGACCTTTAAAGATATCGAGCATAAATATGCGGGCATTTTTAAACAGCGTGCGACTAACTATCAGCGTAAGCGCTATGGCGATTGGCAGATAAATAAAGTAGCCGGTAAGGATTTTTGTAGTTTCCATAATGTTTGAATTTAAGGTTATTGAATAAGTTTCTTAACGTAATTGGTAATGATAAAAAGATTTAAATAATGCAGTGCAGAGAGGATTAGTATTATAGTGGAAGTGCGGTAAGCCAGGGTTTCAACTAAGTTGGGTGCAGATGTTATGGCCTGCCAGCTTATTAGGGTTGTGGCGGTATACCCTATATTGACCAGGTAATAGCCCATGAGCAGTATTTTGTTAATGCGCTGACATAAATCTTCGTGGCCGGGTATAAATTCGCGCACATAAATATTGCCGTTACGGTAGCATATTTGGCCCACTACTACAATAATATAAGCCGTTATGCTAAAAAACAGCCCGTATGCAATCAGGTTATAATTCATGGCGCAGGTTTTTAAAGTTGGCATTAATATCAGCAGTAAGGATCAGGAAATAAACCGCTACTGCCATTGGCACTAGAAATAGCGTAATCAATATAAC
>JAZKDS010000059.1:8626-13869 GCA_040387455.1 Bacteroidota bacterium | reverse complement strand
TAGATAAATTCAAAATTAATTGCAAGGTAACTGAACCGGGGTATGTAAAGTTTAAGGAAAACATACCTATGGAAACCTATCACGGTTTTATAGCGTCTTTAAAACAATTTGGCATTGAAATAGTTGATAACCAAAAAAGTATATTAGTACAAAAGATAAAAAATGCAATAATAGAAATGCTGTATGCAGATAAAGGCATGCAGTCTTTAAAAATATCTTCTTACCTGTCTGAGAAACTGGGCGAAAGTTACCGTACACTCTCTCAGGTGTTTTCTGAAGTTACTTTTATATCAATAGAAAATTTTATTATTTTGCATAAAATTGAGAGGGTAAAACAATTGTTATTAACAGAGAACCTTTCTCTTACAGAGATTTCGTTTATGATGAATTACAGTAGCGTGGCATATTTATCGCAACAGTTTAAAAACATTACCGGTGTTACACCAACTGCCTTTCAAAAGATAATGAGGCAAAAACGTTATTTAGAAATAAAATAAAACCCAGAAATATATTTAAATGCATCCTACACCATTACATATTATGCTAGCCGATGACGATGAAGATGATCGTTTGTTTTTTAAGGAAGCGTTTGAGGAAGTTAAGATAAAGTATGCTATCACTACATTTAATGATGGTGAGCAGCTAATGGCCTATCTTAACGTACCTGATAACCCGTTGCCGGATATTATTTTTCTTGACCTTAATATGCCCCGTAAAAGTGGTATGGAGTGCCTTAAAGAAATTAGGGAAAACGACAGGTTAAAAAGAATATCGGTAGCAATATATTCTACCTCGTCCAGCGAGCAGGATATAGAAGATACTTTTGTGGCAGGCGCAAATGTTTACATACGCAAGCCTAATGATTTTAATATGCTTAAAAAAGTACTTAGCGATGTAGTGCACATTAACTGGCAGTACATTGTAGACGGCTTAAATAAAGATAGCTTTATTCTAAGTTTATAAAAAAATAACCCCCTGTAGCTACAAGGGGTTATTTTTTTATTCTATTTCTTCAAAATCTATATAGTCTCCTACCTTTTTCTTTTCCCTTGGTTTATCGCTAACCGGCTTAGTATAGGTGTTTTGTCTGTTTTGTGTGTGGTGTGTATCGTTATGGCCGTTTTGGCGGTTAAAACTCTGTTCTGCCTTTTTTACTACTTCCTGCACAATTACCGGTGCTAAAAGACGCATTAAAAAACGTAACCCGTAGTATACTAAACATATAATTAATAACCATTTAAAAAGACCCGATACAGATGCTGTTTCCATAATCATAAAGTTTTGTCAAAAATACGCAATATGCGGTTTAATTATAAAATGAGATTCTTAAAATAATAATAAAAATATTATTTTTGAATAATCTAATTAACCACAAACAACAAACAAGCCAAAAATGACGCGACTGACAAATTTTCTTACACCGGCCTTACTTTTAGTGGCAGGTGCACTGCAGGCGCAGTATACAGATCAAATAAATACCAATCGGCCCGGGCAGTCTCAATCGGCATTTGCGGTGGGCGAAACGGTTTTCCAGATAGAGACCGGTATAAACGGCATAATGGAAAAACATGATGTTCTAAATTATGAGGCCTATGGTGCTAATTTAGAGGTTGGCCTGCGTTATGGTATGTTTATGGAAGAGTTGGAGTTTATGCTTAACCTGCAATACCAGTTTGACCAGTATAGCGATGCACTGTACAGCTATGGCCGAAATGATTTTAAACAAATAACATTTGGCGCTAAATACCTTATTTATGACCCTGATAAATATTATACCCCGGAGGTAAACATATACAGCTGGAAAGAAAACCATAAATTTAAATGGCGCTCTTTAATACCGGCAGTAGCTGTATATGCGGGCATTAACTTTATAGGCAAAAACAACCCTTACTCCTTCCCTACAGATGGCATAAGCCCTAAGGTGGTAGCCATTTTGCACAACCATTTTGGTAAATGGGTTTGGGTAAACAATATTATTGCCGATAAAGTAACTACAGATTATCCCAGTTATGGCTGGATTACTACCTTTACACGCGGCTTTAACGAAAGGTGGTCTGGCTTTATGGAATTTCAGGCCTATAAGAGCGATTATTACTCTGATGGCGTAGTGCGCGTGGGTGCAGCCCACCTGCTAAACGAAACCATGCAGATAGATGCCTCTATAAGCAGCAATTTTAAAGACACTCCTACTATATTATATGGGGGCATAGGTTTTTCATGGCGCTTTGACGCCGACTATAAAGAAATATTGCTTCCTGGCAAAGGAGACCACGAAGACGAGTACAACAAAGACAAGGCAAAAGATAAAGAACAAAAAGACAAAAAGAAAAAAGACCGCGAAGAACGCAGGAAAAAACTGGAAGAACCTTTAGAACCTTCCGGAGAATAAGATATGATAACTATAAAAGAAGCCGTTACTAAAAAAGACCTGAAGGATTTTATAAAATTTTCGTTCAGCCTGTATAAAAATAACCCGTACTGGGTACCACCTCTTATAAACGATGAGCTCGCCGGGTTTGACAAAGATAAAAACCCTGCTTTTGAGCATGCCGAAGCTAAATTTTACTTAGCATATAAAGACGGTAATATAGTAGGTAAAGTTGTTGCCATAGTAAACTGGCAGGAGGTTAATGAACAGCATAAAAAAAAGGTCCGCTTTGGCTGGTTTGATGTTATAGATGATATTGAAGTAACAAAAGCCCTGCTTGATAAAGTATATGAATATGGCCGCAGCCACGGCATGGAATATGCCGAAGGCCCTATGGGTTTTAGCAACCTTGATAAAGTGGGCGTACTTACCGAAGGCTTTGACCAGATAGGCACTGCTATTACTTGGTACAACCACCCCTATTATAAAGAACATTTAGAGCAACTGGGCTTTGTCAAAGAAAAAGAGTATATAGAGAGTATATTCCCTTTTAGCAATGTAGACCCAAATACATTTATGAAGGCCAGCCAGCTTATAAAAAAACGCTACGGGCTCAGGTCGCTTACGTTTAAAACAACGGCAGAGGTCATGCCTTATGTAGATAAGATGTTTGACCTCTTTAATACTACTTATGCAAAACTCTCGTCTTTTGTGGCAGTATCTGAGGTGCAAAAAGAATACTTTAAGCAAAAATATATTGGCCTTATAAACCCTGAATATATAATATTTGTAGTAGACCAAAATGACAAACTGGTAGGCTTTAGTATTGTAATGCCATCCTTTGCCCAGGCGCTGCAAAAAGCCGATGGCAGCCTCTTCCCTTTTGGATGGTACCATTTGCTAAAAGCAAAGAAAAACAGCAAAGGTGTTGTTTTTTACCTTATAGGTGTTGAAGAAGAATACCAAAACAGGGGTGTTACCGCCCTTATCTTTGAAGAATACTTTAATGTATTTACAAAAAATGGCATAGTAGAGTGCAACCGCACACCAGAGCTGGAAGACAACCATGCCATACACAACCTCTGGAAAAACTTTGACCCAAAAGTACACAAGCGCAGGCGCACGTACCGTAAAGACCTATAAAACAAAAAGCCCTTCAACAAAATTGAAGGGCTTTTTTATACAAATTGTGTCGTTCCTTACTTTTCGTCGGAAACGTCAACAGTATGCTGCTCGGCAGGGTTTTTATAAACCCCTGTCACCAGTTTTTCGCGTATGGCTATATAAGCTGTAAGCGTCTGGTCAATATCTTCTTTAGTATGTGTAGCCGTAGGTATCATCCTTAGCAATATAATACCTTTAGGTATTACAGGATATATTACAATACTTAAAAATATACTGTAATTCTCCCTAAGGTCGTTTACAAGCATCATCGCTTCAGGAATACTTCCTTCAAGATATACCGGGGTAACGCAGGTATTGGTATCACCTATGTTAAAGCCGTTTTCTTTAAGGCCGTTTTGCAGGTAATCTACGTTTTCCCAAAGCTTGTCTTTAAGTTCTGGCGTAGTACGTAGCAGGTCAAGGCGCTTAAGTGCACCTTTAACCAGTAGCATTGGTAAGCTTTTAGCAAACATCTGGCTACGCAGGTTATATTTTAAAAAGTCAATAATATCTTTATCTGCCGCTATAAATGCACCAATACTGGCCATAGACTTGGCAAATGTGCTAAAGTACACATCTATACCATCCTGGCAGCCCTGCTCTTCTCCGGCTCCGGCTCCGGTTTTACCCAGTGTACCAAAACCATGTGCATCATCTACTAAAAGGCGAAAGTTATATTTTTCCTTAAGGGCCACAATTTCTTTAAGCTTGCCCTGCTGGCCACGCATACCAAAAACACCTTCGGTAATTAAAAGTATACCACCACCTGTAGTTTCGGCCATGTTAGTAGCGCGCTCCAGGTTTTTTTCAATACTTTCAATATCGTTATGTTTGTAAGTAAAGCGTTTACCCATGTGCAGGCGCACACCATCTATAATACAGGCATGGCTGTCCATATCATACACAATAACATCATTTTTACCCACAAGGGCATCAATGGTGCTCACCATACCCTGGTAACCAAAGTTCAGCAAATAAGCCGATTCTTTTTGTACAAAGGCTGCAAGCTCCTGCTCAAGTTTTTCATGCCAGTCGGTATGTCCGCTCATCATACGGGCACCCATTGGATAAGCGCTGCCATATTCGGCTGCTGCCTCAGCATCAACTTTACGCACTTCGGGGTGGTTTGCAAGCCCCAGGTAATCGTTTATACTCCAGTTTATTACCTCTTTTCCATGAAACATCATACGGTTACTAAGGGGTCCTTCCAGTTTAGGAAAAACATAGTAACCCTCAGCCTGAGATGCCCATTTACCAAGAGGGCCTTTATTCTTTTGAATCCTTTCAAACAGATCTTTTATCATAAATCAAACTAGTTTAGTGTGTGTTTTTTAAACGCCCCAAAAGTAAATATTAAATTGCTCACATCATAATAATTTTTAAGAAACGGTTGCAATAAATTAAGAGAAATAAAATCTAATTGCATAAAAAAAATATATATTTGGCATTACATTAAATTTTGATAACCAATTAACACATAAAACACCAATGGACGCACAAAAAGTAGATATGTACCTAATGACGAATGCGAGGTACTTCCAGTCTCACCACCTTAACTATATACGCGAAAGGCTTATTGCTGCAGATGACTCTAAATGGGCCATGATACATTCGGTAGACCTTAAAGATCCTACCACAATACTAATTGTTTCTATACTTGCGGGTGGTTTTGGTATTGACCGTTTCCTTATTGGCGATACAGGCCTTGGTG
>JAZKDS010000059.1:6710-8616 GCA_040387455.1 Bacteroidota bacterium | reverse complement strand
TACATGTGGTGGCGCAGGTATCTGGACCATTGTAGACTGGTTCCTTATCCAGGATGCTACACGCCAAAAAAATATGGAAAAACTACAGATGTTCCTATAATACCATAATGACCAGGAACAGGCTATACCTGCTTTTAGGCACTGCCCTTTGCGGTGGGTATGCATGGCTTGCATGGCAGCTTACACGCCCCGTGCACTACGTATTTACACCCTGCATATTTAAGCATGCAACAGGTATAGCCTGCCCATCCTGTGGTACTACCCGCTCATTACAGTATATTATGCAGGGCCATATGGGCCAGGCTGCACTAATAAACCCCATTGGTTATATAGTAGCCGCCATTATGCTTATAGTACCTTTTTGGCTGCTGTATGATGTAGTCTTAAAAAAAGACACACTGTACCACAACTATAAACAAACCGAAACAACCCTTAAAAAACCCTACATTGCCCTGCCCCTTATGGGCATTGTGCTTTTAAACTGGGTATGGAATATATATAAAGGATTATGACGGACATCTCTCAAAAAGAATTCATCCACCCGGTTGAATACGAAAAAGCCTCAAACGCTTATCTAATGGCAATAGTATCGGTCATTGCCGGTATGCCCCTACCTGTTATAAATGTACTTGCCTCTATAGGCTACTACATGGCACAGCGCAAAACAATTTATTTTGTACGTTGGCACTGCATACAGGCCATTATTGCCCAAGCCATAATGATACCCTTTAACAGCGTAGCCGTAGCCTGGACACTGGCCATATTCTTTAAAAATAATAACCCAGGCAATTCTCTGGAAGATATATTCGGGTATTCCTCACTTATGTACTACTGGATGTACATATTATTTGTAGTAGTATTTAACATAGTAGAGTTTTTTAGTGTGGTAATAACAGCAGGCCAGGTACGCAAAGGCAAAAACGTGCGCTGGTTTTTAATAGCCAATATTACCGACTCATTAACCAGCAAAGAAAACCGCGACCCGTTCAGATTATGAAACTTGTATTTGCATCAAACAATAAAAATAAACTGCAGGAAGTAAAGCACCAGCTTCCAAATGATATAGAACTACTAAGCCTTGAAGACATAGGCTGTACCGAAGACATACCCGAAACTGCCGATACCATAGAAGGCAACGCGATTTTAAAAGCCGACTATGTTACCAAAAATTATGGCTATGACTGCTTTGCTGATGATACCGGCCTGGAGGTTGATGCCCTTAACGGTGCGCCCGGCGTGTACTCGGCACGCTATGCCGGCGAAGAAAAAAGCGCTGAAGCCAATATGGACAGGCTTTTAACCGAATTAGACGGCAACCCTAACCGCCATGCACACTTTAAAACTGTAATTGCATTAAACCTTAACGGAGCGCAGCATTTGTTTACAGGCATTGTGCAAGGCAATATTACAAAACAAAGAGCAGGAAATGAGGGCTTTGGCTACGACCCTGTTTTTATGCCGGAAGGACAAAATCTTACTTTTGCACAAATTTCATTAGCCCAAAAAGCGCTTCTTAGCCATCGCGGACAAGCCGTAAAACAACTTATAGATTTCTTGAAAAAATAAAACGCTGGTAATCAAACGTTTTCTGTAAAATAAATCTGTAACTCCCATTAGCTAATGTGATTAATTAAGTGTACCTTTGCCGCTTATTTAAAAGCATATATGAACAAATTTGAACAATTAGGGTTAAATGAAGCGCTCGTTAAAGCAATTAACGATCTTGGCTTTGAGAACCCCTCTGAAGTCCAGGAGAAAGCGATTCCCCTATTATTGGAAAAAGATACCGACATGGTGGCCCTTGCACAAACAGGTACAGGTAAAACCGCAGCTTTTGGTTTTCCGCTTATCCAGAAACTTGATCCTGAAAACAGGAACACACAGGCACTTATCCTTTCGCCTACCC
>JAZKDS010000059.1:1873-6644 GCA_040387455.1 Bacteroidota bacterium | reverse complement strand
TGAGATTAAGCTTTATTCTAAATACGTTAAAGGCCTAAACACCGTAGCGGTGTATGGTGGAGCAAGCATTACAGAGCAGGCGCGCGACATTAAGCGTGGTGCACAAATTATTGTAGCAACTCCCGGCCGTATGCAAGACATGATTAACCGTGGTCTTGTAGATGTTACAAAACTAAATTTTTGTATTCTTGACGAAGCAGATGAAATGCTTAACATGGGCTTTTATGATGATATTGTAAATATCCTTTCTACAACGCCCGATGAAAAGAGCACATGGTTGTTTAGCGCAACTATGCCACAGGAAGTAGCACGTATAGCTAAAGAGTTTATGCGCAAGCCACTTGAAATTACAGTAGGCCACAAAAACCAGGGCTCAAGCACCGTATCTCATGAGTTTTACCTTGTTAATGCACGAGATCGTTATGAGGCACTTAAACGCCTTGCAGATGCTAACCCGGATATATTCTCGGTTATATTTTGCCGTACCAAACGTGATACACAAGCTGTAGCAGAAAAACTTATTGAAGATGGGTACAGCGCTGCTGCACTACACGGCGACCTTAGCCAGGCACAACGTGATGGCGTAATGAAATCGTTCCGTAACAGGCAAATACAAATGCTTGTTGCTACCGATGTTGCTGCACGTGGTATAGACGTTGATAGCATTACACACGTTATTAACTACCAGCTTCCTGACGAGATTGAAACCTACAACCACCGTTCTGGCCGTACTGGCCGTGCCGGTAAATTAGGCACATCTATTGTAATTATTACAAAAAGCGAACTACGCAAGATATCGGTTATTGAAAAAACCATCAAGCAAAAGTTTGAAGAAAAAACCATACCATCAGGTATCGAAATTTGTGAGATACAGTTACTGCACCTTACAAACAAAATACACGATGTAGAGGTAGACCACGAAATAGACGCTTACCTTCCTGCAATTTATGAGGTTATGAAAGACCTTACTAAAGAGGAACTTATCAAGAAAATGGTATCGGTAGAGTTTAGCAGGTTTATTAGCTACTACAAAAAGAACCGTGACCTTGGTACCCAAAAAGCGGGTGCTGACAGAAGAGAAACGTCTTTTGAAGGTGGTGGTGGTTCAGATAGTGCATCAAGATACTTTATCAACATAGGTTCTCGCGATAATTTTGACTGGATGAGCCTTAAGGATTTCCTTCGTGATACCCTTGGTCTTGGCCGTGATGATGTATTTAAAGTTGATGTTAAAGAAGGTTTCTCTTTCTTTAATACCGATGCAGCACATACCGAGATTGTTCTTGAAACCCTTAACGCCATGCACCTTGAAGGCCGCAGGATTAACGTAGAGGTTTCTAAAAACGATGGCGGCAGCAACAAGCGCAGAGACCACAATGGCCGTAGCGGCGGTGGCAACTCAGGCGGTTATGGTGCACCACGTGGCGAACGCCGCGAAGGTAGCGGTGGTGGCAACGGTGGCGGTGGCTTTAACAAAGCCCCAAGAAGAGACAGCAGCGCCGGTACAGGCAGCCGTCCTCCTCGCCGTAGCGACTCTTCTTCACGCGAAAGAAGGCCACGCAGAGGTTAATAAAAAAAATATTTTAACATAAATGTATACTAACTACAAAATATCGCGTTTGTTTATTACTTTTACTATATATAATAAACCCATGAGGTATTTTGTAGTTTTTTTATTTATGATGCTGGCCATATCAGGCACTGCACAAACCACAACGCAGGTACAACAACCTGCTAAAGTATCCGGTACTGTAATATCAGATATAACCCTTTTGCCCGTTCCTGGAGCAAACATTATCAACGTCAACAGAGTAAAAGGTACACTTAGTGATGAAAAAGGCAATTTTAGCCTTGAAGCATCAGCTAATGATACCATACACATATCTTTTATAGGCTATCAGTCTGTTAAAGTACGTGTTACTAATGACTGGCTTAAAAACAATTCAGCCGTAAAAATTACCCTTACAGAAAAAGCTTATACGCTGGAAGAAGTTGTGGTTAATACCTATAACCTTACCGGTTATCTTATTGTAGATGCTAAACTGGCTCCGATTAAAAAACCGGATTTCCGTTATGATATTTCACAATTGGGCATCGGTTATGAAGGCACTGGCGCAAACGCGGTAAACCGCATATTAAGCTCTGTATTTAACCCTGCCGACCTTTTACACAATACCTTTGGTAAAAAAGGTACTGAGATGCGCAGGTTAAGGGAAATGAAAAAGGATGATACCGTGCGTAATGCATTGGCTTCTAAATTTGACCGCGAAATGCTTGCAGCCCTTTTAGGTGTAACCAAAGAAGACATTTCCGAAATACTGGAGCGATGCAACTATTCAGAAGAGTTTATAGCTACAGCTAACGACCTGCAAATAATGGACGCCATAAGCGGCTGCTATGAAGAGTACAAGGCCGTAAACCACTCCTCTACCTCTAACTAAGCAGAAAAAGTTTATTCCTCTGGTATATACCTGCTTTTTACAAAATCTATATCTTTTATTGTTTTTTCGGCCCAGTCGATACGCTTTTCTATTATCTCATTTGGCGTAAGCTGCCATGCAACATTGCTGTTGCGCAGTTTGCCGCTAAGGCTTTGTATAATTATAGCGGCAGATGATGATATATTTAAGCTCTCAGTAAAGCCCAGCATGGGTATCTTTAAAAATCCATCGGCCTGCTTTAATACATCTTCACTTAGCCCAAGCCTCTCTGTTCCAAAAAACAGGGCAAAAGGCTGGCTAACATCAAAATCTTCTAAAAGGCATGAATCATCGTGCGGCGATGTGGCAATAATGCGGTAGCCCCTTTGCCTCATTTTTGCAATGCAGGCGGCAGTATTGTCAAACCGGTTTACATCTACCCATTTTTGCGCACCCAGGGCAATTTCCTTGTCAATGGTCTTGCCATATTTCTCTTCAATAACATTAAGCTCCTGCACGCCAAAAACCTCACAGGTGCGCAGTACGGCACTTGTATTGTGTAATTGGAATATATCTTCAACTGCCACGGTAAAATGTTTACTACGGCGCGATAATACATCAAGAAATTTATCACGACGGTTTTCGGTTATAAAATTTTCCAGATAGTTTAAATAGTGCGGGTTACAAGTATCTTTCATTTATATTGCAGGCTTAAAAATCTTTTAGTACATTCGAGGTAACAAACCCCACACCCCCATGACTCAGGAAGAATTACTCGAGCAAATTTATAAAAAAGACGGCAAAGCATTTACTGCTTTGTACGATATGTATTCTAAAAGCCTCTATGGCGTTATATTTAACCTGCTAAAAGACAAGGAAGAAAGTGAAGATGTGCTTCAGGAAGTTTTTGTAAAAATCTGGAAAAACATAGATTCTTACAACGATAGCAAAGGTCGCTTTTTTACCTGGATACTTAATATAGCCCGAAACTCGGCTATAGATAAGCTCCGGTCTAAAGGCCATAAAAACAGTTCTAAAAACCTATCTTCAGATAATTTCGTACATATCCTTGACCACAACACAAGCGTGGTTAATAAGATAGATGCTATTGGTATTAAGGAGTTTATAAGCAAACTTAAGCCAAAATGCATCCGCCTTATAGACCTGCTTTTTTTTAAGGGCTACACACAACAGGAAGCCAGCGATGAACTCGAAATACCGCTGGGTACTGTAAAAACGCAAAACAGGAATTGTATAAACGATCTTAGATCTTACTTACAGGTATAATGGATATAGAGGAATACATAGCATCAGGCACACTCGAACTTTACGTTTTTGGCCTTTTAACCGAAGATGAAAACCGAGAAGTAAAAAAAACAGCAGATGAACACGAAGTGGTTCAGGCTGAAATACTATCTATAGAAAAGGCCGTAATAAACCTGTCTCACGTTGTTTCGCCACATCTGTCATCGGCAAATTATGAGAAGATAAGGCAGCAGCTTATAGAAAAACACAGCAGCGAAAGCGGCGTGGTACAAATGCAGCCTAAACGCGGCATGGCCCCTTACCTGGGCTGGGCAGCGGCGGTGGTACTTATGTTTGGCCTTGCCATGCAGTACTACAAATATAACGAGGCCACAGAGCAGGTGCGCAGTGTTACCGCTCAGCGCTCTAAATTTGAGCAGCTAACGGCAAGCCTTGAGCAAAAAAATGCTAAAAACGAAACCGCCCTTGGCGTACTGCGCGATAAAGCCAGTAATATCGTTCCCCTTGCAGGCCAGGCTGTAGCGCCTCAGGCATATGCAACGGTGTATGTAAACAAGGATAAAAACGAAATTTATGTAGATATCAGCGGGCTGCCTAAGGCACCCGAAGGCAAGGTATACCAGGTGTGGGCGCTTAAGCTAGATCCGCTTACGCCAACCAGTATAGGTGTACTTAGCGATGCCTCTAACACAAGTGGCATGTTTAAGGTAGATAATAACAACGGCGCTCAAGCCTTTGGTATTACCCTTGAGCCTGCGGGTGGTAGCAAAAGCCCAACGCTTGACCAGTTATATACTTTAGGTAAAGTATAACAATATCCTGACTATATTTAAGAGAAGCCTTTAGGGGCTTCTTTTTTGTTTATGAAAATCAGACACGAATTTCACGAATTGACACAAATAAATTCGTGAAAATTTGTGAAATTCGTGTCTAAAAAAATAGCAAATTTGACTATGAAGAAAAAACTCGTCATATTATCAGGTGCCGGCATTAGTGCTGAGAGCGGCGTGAATACCTTTCGCGATTCCGGTGGCCTTTGGGAGGGCCATGATGTTATGGAAGTGGCATCGCCCGAAGGGTTTAAG
>JAZKDS010000059.1:0-1863 GCA_040387455.1 Bacteroidota bacterium | reverse complement strand
TGCTACACCACAAGCCTGGGAAAGGGATAGCGCCCTGGTGCTCGATTTTTACAACAAGCGCCGCAAGCAGTTGTTTGAAGTGGTGCCCAATAAAGCACATACCATTGCCGCTGAATTAGAGGCCGATTTTGATGTTACAATCATCACCCAAAATGTTGATGACCTGCATGAGCGTGCCGGAAGCACTAATGTACTGCACCTGCACGGCGAATTACTTAAAGCGCGATGTACAGTGAATGAGCATACCGTCATAGACTGGAAAGATGATATTGCACTGGGACAGACACATCCTGCCACAGGCAAACAGTTGCGCCCGCACATCGTGTGGTTTGGCGAGGCCGTACCCGCCATTGCCGATGCTATTGATATTGTAGAAGCTGCCGATTACCTTGTTGTGGTGGGTACCTCATTACAGGTATACCCTGCGGCCGGCCTTATTGATTATGCACCGCCCGCCACACCCATCTTTTATATTGACCCTAAGCCCATCAGCATCCCCAACCTGCGCAATCCTTTAGAGGTATTGGCCATGAAAGCAAGTGAGGGTATGGAGGTTTTGAGGGGGAGATTCGTGGAATAGAAACTTAAAATAATAGACATGATTCTTGAAAGTTATTATTGGAAAAAGGAATTGATTAAGACATCAAAAAAAATTACAAAAAAGATTAAAATCCCTAAAAACTGGAAACCTTCAAAACATGCTTCGTTTGAGAAGGAAATTATGCTTGGTTTCTATATTATTCGTAAGCTAATGGATGCAAATAAATTAACAAATAAAATTTGCTCGTCGAAATTTGATTGTAAAGTATATTCGAATAATGGAAAACAGGTGACACTTTTAAATAAGTTTTCTATTGAAGAAAATTATAATCTTGAAAATTCGAAAATTCAAAAACTTGATTTAAAATTTTTGATAAATCAATTCATTCATAGCTACATCTTTTCACCTGTTATAAAATATGTGGATGAACAAAGTTTAAATCTATTAGAGAAAGGTGAAATATCTGATGAAGAATTAGCTGAAATTACAGAAAATGGAACGATGGAATTATGTGGAATTTTTTTTAATTCTGATACCAATAAAAATAAATATCTTTATGAAATTGATATAAGTCAAATAATAAATATATTTGATTTAGTTGGAAATTGTAATGTTACACGTATTGAAATGAAATTCAATCCGAAAAAAGGAGAATATGATACAATACAATTTGATGGAGAGAATGAGATTTTAGATGAGACAAAAATCAGAATTGATAACTTAGAGTCCCAAAATGAATAAACATTTAACAAACCAAATCGTACTCCTCAAAAAAGCAATCCAAAAAGGCCTTGATATCGGCATAGTCAAAGATTTTGATCCTGAAACACCTTGCTTTATTAAAAGCGAACAAAATAGAACACAGCCATTTTCTTAATAGGCTTAAAAACCCTATATTTGCGCGCATAAATAATACAACACACAATATTTATGCAATTATCTGAACTGAATGCCATATCGCCTATAGACGGCAGGTACAGGAGCAAAACACAATCGCTATCCCCTTATTTTTCTGAAGAAGCCCTTATAAAATACCGCGTACTTGTAGAGGTAGAGTATTTTATTGCCCTTTGCGAGTTGCCACTGCCACAGCTTTCAGCCATAGATAAAAGCACATTTGAGCCCTTGCGCGACATTTACCGCAACTTTAGCTCACATGATGCCCAATCTATAAAAGACATAGAAAAAACCACCAACCACGATGTTAAAGCCGTGGAATACTTTATAAAAAGTGCTTTTGATAAACTTGGCCTTGATACCTATAAAGAATTCATCCACTTTGGGTTAACCAGCCAGGACATTAACAATACCGCCATTCCGCT
>JAZKDS010000058.1:283-4180 GCA_040387455.1 Bacteroidota bacterium | reverse complement strand
GGGAAAAAGCGCAGAGCCTTGGTGTATCGGTGCTAGATGTGGCACAAACGCTGCAACTATCGTTAAGCGGCCAGCGTTTTGGGTATTTTATTAAAGACGGAAAGCAGTACCAGGTTATTGGGCAGTTTGATGAAAACGACCGTGATGCCCCGCTTGACCTTACCTCTACGTATGTAAAGAGCAATACCGGGCAGCTGATACAGCTGGACAACCTTGTTACTACAGAGGAGCAGAGCAGCCCGCCGCAGCTGTATCATAACAACCGCTATATGAGTGCCACGGTATCGGCAGCGCTGGCGCCGGGCAACAGTATTAGCGATGGTATAGCCGCCATGGAACGTGCTAAAGCTAAAGTTCTTGACGATACTTTTACTACTGACCTTGGTGGTGAAAGCCGCGACTTTGTAGAGAGCAGCAGTAACACGCTGTTTGCCTTTGGCCTTGCCCTACTATTAATTTACCTGATTCTTGCCGGCCAGTTTGAAAGTTTTATAGACCCGTTTATTATTATCCTTACCGTGCCTATGGCGGTGGCCGGGGCATTGCTTTCGCTCTGGCTTTTTGGGCAAACCTGGAATATATTCAGCCAGATAGGCACCATTATGCTTATAGGGCTGGTAACCAAGAACGGTATCTTAATTGTAGAATTTGCCAACCAGTTGCGAGAAGAAGGCAAAGACAAGCTTGAAGCCATAATGGAAGCATCTGAAAGCCGCCTTCGCCCTATATTAATGACCAGCCTTGCCATTGCATTGGGTGCCTTGCCTATTGCGCTATCGTTAGGTGCAGCATCAACCAGCCGTATAGGTATGGGTGTGGTAATTGTGGGAGGTACGGTGTTTTCGTTAGTGCTAACACTCTTTGTAATACCTGCAATATATTTTATGTGGTCGCGCCCTAAAAAGCACAGACCGGAATTTGATAACATTAAAGACCTGTAATTTATGAGGTTTTGTTTATACCTATTATGCCTTGTTACTTTGGGAGGCCGTGCACAGGATTCACTTCAAAAACAACTGACGCTGCTTAGCGTAGAGGATGCTGTGGCTGTTGCGCTTAAAAACAACTACGATATTCAGCTGGCTACTAACGACCTGAAGATTGATGAGCAAAACGTAAACCTTGCTAATGCAGGCTTGTTGCCTAATTTATATGGGTCAGTTAACCAGAATAATAACATACAATACAGCAAGCAGGTGCGTACAGATGGTACTGTGCAGGAGCTTAATAATGCTAAGAACAACAGCCTGAATTATGGTGTTAACCTTGGGTGGACCATTTTTGACGGTTTTAAGATGTTTGCCCGCTATGACCAGCTTAAGGAGCTGCAAAAGTATGGCGAAACCGAACTTAAATTTGCAATAACTACCCGCGTGGGCGATGTTATGGGAACGTATTATGACCTGGTGCAGCAACAGCAAAACCTTAAGGCGCTTGATACAGCCATGGTTATATCTAAACAGCGTGTAGAAACGGCCCGTAACCGTTTTACCATAGGTAAAGCTGCTAAACTGGAGGTGCTTAATGCTGAGGTTGACCTAAATACAGACCGTACCAACTACTTCCGCCAGATAGAGTTGTACAATAATACAAAGACGTATATGAATGAGCTGCTGGCGCGCGACCTTACCTCAACGTTTCGGGTGGCCGATAGCGTAGCCATAGACGATAAGCTGGTGCTTGTAGACCTTATGAATCAGGCATCGCAGCAAAACCCGCAAATACAGCTGGCACTGATAGATAAGCGGGTGGCACAGCTCAATCTTAAGCAGGTTAAATCGGCGCGATATCCGCAGGTATCGGTTACAACCGGATATGTGTTTAGCAACAGCGAATCGAGCCTTGGCTTTGCCCGCCAAAATGATTCACGTGGTTTTAGTTATGGGCTTTCGGCAACGATAAATATCTTTAACGGTTTTTTGCAAAAGCGTAAAGAAAACATTGCCAGGCTGCAAATAGAAAATACAGATGTGCTTATAAAACAGCAAACGCAAACTATTAATTCGCAATTGCTGTCGGCTTATCAATCCTACCTTACAAATTTAGAATTGGTAAAGCTTGAAGGCAGCAATGTGGAACTTGCTGAGCAAAATCTTGATATTACTATGGAGAAATACCGCATAGGTACCATTACCCAGATTGAGGTGCGCACGGCTCAGCTTAACTATGTAAATGCGCTTACACGCAGCAGTACGGCACAATATAATGCCAAGATAAGCGAAGTAACTTTAAGGCAGCTCGCGGGGAATTTGGCGCTGTAGAGACGCAATGCTTGCGTTTTTTTTAAGTTTATCCTATTTTAATATACGTGATGCGCGAGCATTGCATCTGTACAATAAAAAACAAAAAACTCCCACTATTTAGCGGGAGTTTTTTATGCTGAGCAACTAAGCAGCTTAGTTGCTCAGTAGCTTTTTTAAATTCTCTATAGTAGTAATAGGATCTTCTGCACGGAAAACAAAGTTGCCGGCAACCAATACATCGGCACCTGCGGCAACAAGCTGTGCTGCATTTTTATCGTTTACGCCACCGTCTATCTCAATAAGGGTAGCAGCGCCGTTACGGGTAATCATTTCTTTTAGTTGTTTTATCCTGTCGTAAGTCTTTTCAATAAATGACTGCCCGCCAAAGCCCGGGTTTACACTCATAAGGCACACCAGGTCCGTATCGTTAATAACGTCTTCCAGCAGGCTTATGCTTGTGTGCGGATTAACGGCAATACCTGCTTTCATACCTTCGGCTTTAATGGCCTGCAGGGTGCGGTGCAGGTGGGTGCAGGCTTCAAAATGCACGGTAAGGTTGTTGGCGCCAAGCTGTGCAAAGGTTTTAATATACCTGTCCGGGTCAACAATCATAAGGTGTACATCGATGGTTTTTTTAGCGTGGCGGGTTATGGCTTCCAGTACCGGCATACCAAAAGAAATGTTCGGTACAAAAACACCGTCCATAATATCAATATGAAACCAGTCGGCCTGGCTGGCGTTAACCATTTCTATATCGCGCTGCAGGTTAGCAAAATCGGCTGCAAGAACTGATGGCGCTATAAGTGTGTTTTTCATACTTAAAAAGTTGTTGTTGTTTAGATTGCGCAAAGATACTTTTTAAGTTGCAAAGTAACAAAGTAGCAGAGTTGCAAAGTTTTAGCTACATAGGGATAAGAAACGTAGTACTTTGCCTCTTTGTAGCTTTTTTTAACATCTTACAAAAAAAAATATTTAAGGCATACTATTTGTAAGGAGTAATGCGTTAATGTAATGAAGCGAATGCGCCTGCGGTATTTTATAATACTTCGGGCTCAGGAGCTATACCTTTATAAAATAAAAAACTCCGGTAATCAGCCGGAGTTCAATCATCAATCAAAAAACGAACAGTTATTGAACTGTTGGTATCGTTATATATCGGTAATCGGTATAATGCATATTTGAACCGCCAAAATACAAATTATATTTATAATATGAAATTCTGGCGGCTGTTTTTTGCTAAAACCCCTTTATCCAAGGTAGGTTTTAAGTATTTTGCTTCGTGAAGTATGTTTTAACCTCCTGATAGCCTTTTCTTTAATTTGGCGCACGCGCTCACGGGTAAGGTCAAAAGTTTCACCTATTTCTTCAAGCGTCATTGGGTGTTGGTCGCCTAAACCAAAGTATAAACGCACTACATCGGCCTCACGTGGTGTAAGGGTTTCTAAAGCACGTTCAATTTCTGTACGAAGCGATTCGTGTATAAGCTCCCTGTCCGGGTTTGGCGACTCGCCAGAACGAAGTACGTCATAAAGGTTAGAGTCTTCACCTTCTACAAGCGGCGCATCCATTGAAAGGTGACGTCCACTGTTTTTCATACTCTCCTTAACATCATTAACGGTCATGTCAAGCTCTTTTGCAATTTCTTCGGCCGAAG
>JAZKDS010000058.1:0-273 GCA_040387455.1 Bacteroidota bacterium | reverse complement strand
CTCGGCGCTTGGGGCGCGTTCGTTGCTTTGCTCAAGAAGCGCATACATTTTGTTAATCTTGTTGATGGAGCCAATTTTGTTAAGCGGAAGCCTTACAATACGTGATTGCTCTGCAAGAGCCTGCAGTATTGACTGACGGATCCACCAAACGGCATATGATATAAATTTAAAACCACGTGTTTCGTCAAAACGTTGTGCGGCTTTAATAAGGCCAAGGTTACCCTCGTTAATAAGATCGGGAAGGGTTAAGCCTTGGTTTTGGTATTGTTTTGC
>JAZKDS010000057.1:0-2355 GCA_040387455.1 Bacteroidota bacterium | reverse complement strand
ATAAGATCAATGAGCGCGCATGGCGATTACGAGGACCTGCTTCATTTTTTAAAATGCCAGGACCCCGCCAAAGTGCGCAAGCTATTTTTGGTACACGGCGAGTATGATGTGCAGCAGCATTTTGCCGCAACACTTAAAGAGAATGGATTTGCCAACGTTGAAATTCCGCACCAGCATCAAAAGGTGGCGTTGGAGTAAGTGTAAATTCAATCCAGTATTAATAGCTTAATGTGTAAACTTTTTTTTAGGACGGGGCACGAAAAATACTGATCCGGGGGTGATCCAAAATGATCCAAAAAATGAGGAAAAAGCGTCAATTTTATATTTTTACAACACGTTTATAATCAGATATTTACACGCGCCATACAGCTATTTTTCCTGACGAATAAGTAGTCGTAAGTGAAAACATTAAAATATTAATAATCAACCAATTATATTTTTATTTTTGGGGCGACGCATATTTTTTGGATCACCCATTTTGCACCTCATTGAGTAGTGCATTAGGTTGCAAATAAAATTGTAGTTTTACCTAAACCATTATAAAATGACTGCAATTACCAAACCTCGCCTTTTGTCGCTCGATGTTTTTCGGGGAGCAACGGTTGCCGCCATGATATGGGTAAACAACCCCGGCGACTGGGGGCATATTTACGCTCCGCTTGAACACTCGGCGTGGAACGGCTGCACTCCTACTGATCTTGTATTTCCGTTCTTTCTGTTTATTGTAGGTGTATCCATCGTTTACGCCATGGAGAGTAAGGCCGAAGTAAAACAGAACCACTCAAAAATGTTATGGAGCGCCTTTAGGCGGATGCTTATATTAATAGTTATAAGCCTTATAACCCAACTGCTCTTCCATCCCGGTTTTGCAACACTGCGTTTCCCGGGGGTACTGCAACGCATTGGCCTGGTGTATTTTATTAGTACGTTGCTTTACCTTAAAACAACACAAAAAACCCGCGATGTACTGTTCGCCACGCTGTTAATTGGCTATTATATTGTAATGGTATTTGTGCCGGTGCCCGATACCGGCAAAGCAAGCCTTGACCCCGAAACCAATATGGGCGCCTGGGTTGACAGGGTGGTGTTTTCAACCAATCATTTGTGGTCAGAATCAAAAACCTGGGACCCCGAGGGTTTGCTAGGCACACTGCCCGCTATTGCAACCTGTTTGTTTGGCATACGCGTTGGCAGCTGGCTAAAACGCAAAGACCGCGACGATGCCGTTAAAGTAAGCTGGCTGTTTATTTATGGCATTGCAGCTATAGTTGCCGGTATGTTGTGGGGCCTGTTCTTCCCCATAAATAAAGCCTTATGGACAAGCTCCTATGTGCTATTTACAGCCGGATGGGCAACCGCAGCACTGGCACTGTGCTACTGGTTAATTGACGTACAGGGACATAAAAAGGCAGCTATGTTTTTTGTGCCCCTGGGTGTAAATGCTATAACGGCTTATGTGCTTTCTAACTACATCCCGCATTATATTCTCAACAAGCCTTACTTCAGCGGAAAAAGTTTGTTCAAATTATTGTTTCAACCTTACTTTCAACCTTATGTTGCATCTGCGCTTAGCGGGTTGCTGCTTGTTTTTATAATTTGGGCATTAATGCGGATATTGTATAAACGAAATATAGTTATTAAGGTGTAGTGGATCCATAAAAAATCTGCTCCAAAAAATAATTTTTACCTAACCCTTTCGTTTTTGCATCTTAGCACCCAATTATTTAAACATTGATATGAATTTTAAGCATACCTTTTTTTTATCGGCAACAGTGTTGTTGGTTACTGCAGGCGGAGCCTTTGCCCAGGTAAAGAAAAAACCTACACCCTCGCCAAAAAGCAAACCGGTATCACCTGCAAAGCAAATTGCTCCTCAGGTTGTAACACAAGACCTACCTACGGATCCCTTCTTAACAAAAGGCACCTTACCTAACGGGCTAACGTATTATATAAGAAGCACCCAGGCGCTGCCCAAAAAAGCTGAGATGGTTTTACTAACCAAGGCCGGATCGATGGTAGAAACAGATGCACAGCGCGGCTATGGTCATCTAATAAGTCATTTGGCGCTTAAGGGCGCGACAGATTTTAATGAAGATCAATTAGCCGGTTTCCTGAAACTCTCTAAAAATAATTTAAAAGCAGACAGCAATATAATTAGCAGTTACGATGAAAGCGTTTACCGCTTAACTGTGCGAACAGATACGGCTGATGCCCTTAACAAAGGTTTGAATTTATTAGCCGGATGGGCAGGCAACATGACTTTTGATGCCGCCAAAGTAACCGCTGCGCGAACTGCCGCATTAGAGGAGTTGAAAAGTGCCGGCACTGTAATGAAGGACAGGCTTGATAAAGCCG
>JAZKDS010000056.1:0-3431 GCA_040387455.1 Bacteroidota bacterium | reverse complement strand
TAGCTCTATAAAGCGCCACGTAGAGCAACTGGGCGATAAAAACTACCATGACCTGTATAAAATAGAAAGCCCTGATTTTGTGCTTTTGTTCATACCAATGGAGCCGGCATTTGCCCTGGCTTTAACCGAAGACACCACACTATACAACCGCGCCTTTGAGCGCAATATTGTTATTGTTACCCCTACTACCCTACTGGCTACCCTGCGTACCATAGACAGCATGTGGACCAACCAGAAACAACAGGAAAACGCCTATGAAATTGCACGCCAGGCCGGTGCTTTATATGATAAATTTGAAGGCTTTATAGGCGACCTTACTAAGGTGGGCAACAAAATGAAGGATGCCCAGGGCGAGTATCAAAATGCCATGGGCAAGCTGTTTGACGGCCGCGGCAATATTATTACTTCTATCGAAAAACTGAAGAAAATGGGGGCCAAAGCCAAAAAATCGTTACCCGAAAACATACTAAGCCGCGCCCTGCAACAGGATCTTGAAGATAACGAAGGCCTTTTTGAAAACGACCCTAACCCCATACAACTGCCTTAAGTTATGCACCAACAAAAGTATAGAAAAGCCTCGTCAAGCAAAATAACAATAAGCGAGCTGATGCTGCCCAGCCATCAAAATTTTAGCGGCAAAATTCACGGGGGCTATATCCTTATGCTTATGGACCAAATTGCCTTTGCATCGGCATCTAAGTACAGCGGCAGCTATTGCGTTACCGCCAGTGTAGATACTGTAGACTTTTTAAATCCTATTGAGGTGGGAGAACTGGTTACATTAAAGGCATCGGTTAATTATGTGGGCAACAGCTCTATGATTGTGGGCATACGTGTAACATCAGAGAATATACAAACGGGCAAGGTAAAACACTGCAACTCATCTTATTTTACCATGGTAGCAAAAGATGCGCAGGGCAATAATGTAGTTGTACCTGCTTTAGAGCTTAACTCGCTTACAGAGGTGCGCCGTTTTTACAATTCGCTTAAGCGCATAAGCCTTAAAAACGAAAAAAACCACCACGAAGAAACCTTTGACCACACTACCCCCGAAGCCATAACCGCACTAAGTGGTTATCGCGTTAAACTGGAGTTATAAGTATTTTTATATATTTGCGCCTCAACTATTTACTCTGCATGAAAAAATACTGGCTGCCGGCACTGTTGCTTATAACATCTTTACTTACGGTTATATATTCCTGCGGCAGCGATGACCCCGCTCCCGAAGAATATGTGCCGCTACCCGAAAGCCCCGTGGTTATGGATCTGGCAGCTGTGCCTTATGCAAACCTGGCCGATTATAATTTTTTTGAAGGTACTATAAAAAACCTGCAACCGGTATATGGTGTGCTTCCGTATGATCTTAACAGTTCACTATTTACAGATTATGTAAAAAAGAAACGCTTTGTATGGATGCCCGCCGGGCAAACCGCAACCTATACTGCCGACGGTCAGGTACCCGATTTCCCGGTGGGTACGGTGCTTATCAAGAATTTTTATTATGATAACAGCCTGCCCCAAAATAACACCCTGATAATAGAAACCCGCCTGATGATTAGAAAAGCTGACGGCTGGATTTTTGCTAACTATGTATGGAACGAAGCCCAGACTGAGGCTACGTTAAATACCAGCGGCGGCACACTGCGCGTAGAATGGCTTGAAAACGGCGTAGAAAAAACCACTAACTATAAAATACCGTCGCGCAACCAGTGTAACGACTGCCATTCGCAAAACGATATACCACTGCCTATAGGTGCAAAGCCACAAAACATTAATAAAATGTTTACCTATGCCGATGGCAGCCAAAACCAGCTTGCCAAATGGAAAAGCATGGGCTACCTTAAAAGCTATCCGTCTAACATACTTACTACCGTTAACTGGGAAGATACATCGCAGCCGGTGGCCTTACGGGCACGGTCTTATGTAGATATTAACTGTGCACATTGCCATACCGTAGGTGCCGATTGTGGCTATACCCCTATGGATTTTGCCTTTAGCGCCAGCCATTTGCCACAAAACATGGGTATTTGCCAAACCCCGGTTGACTTTGTAACCGGTACAGAACAGTATATTACTGATGGACAGGACCCTTCAAACTCGTTAATGTATTTTAGGATGAGCAACAACATCCAGTCAGAAATGATGCCCACACTGGGCCGCACCATGGTGCACCAAGAAGGATTACAACTTATAGAAGACTGGATAAACTCACTTGATAATCAGTGCCCGTAAATGCACGCATTAAGGCATACTTACTTCTTTAAACCTGTTTAGTTTATCTAAAAGGAGTATGGTTTTGGTATTGTCATCATTTTCGGCATACATCATTTCAAATTTAGCACCATACACAATTTCATCAAACGTATACGATGTGCTTGTGGCTACAGTATTGCTAAACAGGTCATCAAACGCCTTAATATATACTATAACCTCACCTTCAATAGTGGCAAAATCTTCTTTGGCAAAACCATAAAAAGGACTGTCTTCAGTTATAGGATGCACCAGTGTCCAGCTTAGCGTTAAAGAATTTATAAGCTTCATTTCCAGCGGCAGTACATAAAACTTATTTACAGGCTGTCCGTTTTCTTCAACGGTCATTCCTAACGTCATGCGCGCTTCGGCATCAATAAGATTGGTGTTTTTATGCGGCGTCATGCGCACCATAAAGCCCGTACCATTTTTGTAAGGAGATATCAACGCATTATGCGAAAACATAAGAAATGCCTTGGGCCTGCTGAACCGACCGTAAAAAAGGCCTGTGGCAATGGCAAAGCTCAGTAACCCTATCAGCGCCTCGGCAGCAGCCAGTGCGCTGGTTAAAAAACCGCTTGGGCTAATGTGCCCGTAACCTACCGTAGTAAATGTTTGTGCGCTAAAAAAGTACGCCTTGCCAAATTTAAGCCATTCGCTGCCCATACTTCCAATACCCTCAAGGTACTCTACCCCTATTACATAATACAGCAAGGCAAAAACAAAATTAATTGAGGCATAAAACGCAATGATTATACCCATAAACTTCCAGCCGGACATGTTTAAAAGCGTATGATACCAACTTATACGGCTAAAAAAGCCAAGCCCGCGCTTTTCTATATTGGCCGAGCCGTCTTTGTTTATAAACCGCCCGCCATAACTGCCGGGATTGGTGCCAAAGCCGGTAGTGGTAATGGTGGTGGCCTTTGTGTTTATCTTTTTAAGTAAGTTCATGGTTTGTGTGTGTTGCAGTTATACAGATCCTGAAATTGCTCACGTGGGACTACACGACGATGATGCGGCTGTTGATGTGTTTCGATTGGATTTTGCTGAGAATGATCGCAGCATTTGCGAGGGCGACACGGGAGGATTTGTGAAAGTTCTTGTTGAAAAGGTGTGTGTGTGTATGTGTGTGTGTGTGTGTGTGTGTGTGTGTGTATGTGTGTGTGTGTGTGTGTGTG
>JAZKDS010000055.1:14254-15815 GCA_040387455.1 Bacteroidota bacterium | reverse complement strand
TTCCTGAGTTCATAGCTTTATGTTTTAGGTTAACGGTTTGTAATATAATCATGAAATGATTCAAGTGTTTCATTTGCAGTGGCTTCCATTGATTTTATAAGCCCATTGTAGCCTTCTTTCAGTTTGCCGTTTGATGTAAAATAGTCCGGCAGTTTGTACTCCAGCAATGTATCATTATCACCATAAATGTCGTTCACTATATACTTTATAGTATAGCTGGTTGTATTAAAGGTAATCTCAAGGCTGTAGCCAACCTTGTTTTCTACAGTTTCACCGGCATTTTGATACCTGAAAGCATTACGCTTAAGCGCACTGATTGTTATAGTGTTACCGGTTACATTGGTGGCGTCATATCCACCGGCGGTACGGGTAAAGGTATGGGCCCATGCTTTTGTATTATCTATAAACTTTTCCGGTAGCATAGGAGGCATGGTTGCTGTAACGCTTTCAAAACTACCACGTTGCAGTTGTGTTTTTGGTGCCTGTGCTTTAGTGGCTGCAAGAATAAAACAACACATTATAGTAAGCAATCGTTTCATAATCAGGCCTTTTTTAGCGCTTTTTCAAACTCTTCCCTAATACGGCCATTAGATACCAGGAATGGCTTTTTATCAATGGTAATAGTAATGTCATCTCCATCAATGGTATACGATCCTTCAAAGCTGCCAAGCGGAGTGCTCCCTTCAAAATTGCCTTGTTGTTCGTTACCGTTAAGTTGCCCTTTGCTGCCCACGGTACTCCTTATTTTATTGAGTAATTCGGCCTTGTCGCCCGGATATTTCACTGTAAACTGATTGTCCATTGTAATAAAATTTTGGTTATCAGTAAATTTAAACATTATACTATCAGTAATGTCTTTAACTTTTGTTAAACGAATGACCAATACTGTTATATTTGATATAAAACTAACAATCTGGGTTACTTTAAGAAATATGATTTTACAGATTGCCTAAATGCAAAACAAATTATTTTACCCGAAAGGTTTTTGTTACACCATCAAAAATAATATTTGGGTCATCAAATAATTTGTCAAAAGCCTTGTATTCAATTAGTTTTTCTGGAGTTCCCTGCAAAAGGTTACCACTTTTCATGATAATGATTTCATCGCTTAGCTGTAGTGCAAGGTCAAGGTCGTGCGTAGAGTAAAGTATACATTTACCAGCTTCCTGCGCCAGTTTTTTAAGCAATCGCAGCAGGTTTACCTTATGGAGTAAATCAAGATGTGTAGTGGGCTCATCAAGCACAATAAGCGGAGTGTCCTGTGCCAGCGCACGGGCTATCAGTACTTTTTGCAACTGGCCATCGCTTAGCTCATGGTGTTTTTTTTCTGCAAGCTCATGTGTTTGGGTCAGTACCAGGGCCTTATTTACTTTTGTAATATCTTCTGGCGAAAGGCTTCCCAGCCAATTGGTATAAGGTTGGCGACCCAGGGCAACCAGCTCAAAAACAGTAAGGTTACTGGGTGGCAGGCCATCGGTAAGCACCAGGCTCAGTTGCTGCGCCAGCTGGGCGGGGGTATAGCTGTGGAGGCTATTCCCATTTAAAATTACTTCACCAGCCA
>JAZKDS010000055.1:6878-14244 GCA_040387455.1 Bacteroidota bacterium | reverse complement strand
GTTGTGCTAAGTCCTCAGAGGAGTAATTATCAATATCTTTTTCGTTTAAAATAACCTCACCTCCCAAAGGTTTTTGTATGCCTGTAAGGGTGCGTAGCAAAGTACTTTTACCAATGCCGTTTGCACCTATAAGCGCAGTTAACGACCCTGATTTTAGTGCGATGTTAATATCTTCGGCTATGGTAACAGGTTGCTTTTTGGCGGTATAGCCAATACATAAGTTGTGCGCCGAAAGTATAATGTGCTGTGTCATATTTAACTGAATATTCCTTTGCGTTTACTTAATAATAACCCTACCACCACGGGCGCACCCACAATAGATGTTATGGCATTTATGGGCAATACAAACGCCTTACCGGGCAATTGTGTGCCGATATCACACAATAGCATAAGCGTTGCCCCGCATAGCAATGTAGCTATAAATAGTATTTTGTGGCTGCTGGTTTTAAAGAGCAGTTTAGCCATATGTGGCACCACTAAGCCCACAAAAGCTATGGGACCTGCAAAAGCCGTAACACAGCCTGTGAGCAGGCTGGTAGCCAGTATAATAATAAGGCGAGTCCGGTTGAAATTAATACCCAGGCTTTTAGCATAGCGTTCGCCAAGTAACAGGGCATCAAGCGGTTTTATACATACAATGGCCAATACTAGCCCGATAACAACAACAAAAGCTAAAACTAAAATGTTATGCCACGGCAAATTACCCAGGCTACCCAGTGCCCAGAAGGTGTATTTCTGTAGTTTTTCGGCAGAGCTAAAGTAGGTTAACACCCCCACAATAGCACCGGTAAAACTGCTGAACATAAGCCCTACAATAAGTATTGCCATAGTATCTTTAAGCCTTTGTGCTACAGCCAATACTGCCATTAATACAGCAAAACTGCCAATTGTAGAAGCTAATACAATGCCGTATGATGAGGTAAAAAATCCAGCCAGTATGCCCGGTAAAAACCCTGAGCCTAATATTACAAAGGCCACACCCAGGCTGGCGCCGCTGCTAAGCCCAAGTACATCGGGGCCTGCCAACGGGTTACGGAAAAGCGTTTGCATAAGCAAGCCGCCTATAGATAGGCCAATGCCTGCCAGTACTGCCGTTATAGCCTTTGGCAGCCTGTAGTCGAGTATAATGTACTGCCATGATGTTTTAGATGGGATATCGCCGAGTAGACTTTTAGCCACATCCTTTATAGGTATGCTTACCGCACCCAGGCTAAGGTCGGCTAAAAACAGCACTGTAAGGGCAATGCCCAGCAGCGTAAAGAGGGTTATATGTCGGCCTTTGTTATGCAATTATTTCAGTTTTTCAAAAAATTGAAGCTGGTAGCCAGGCAGCAATTCCGGGTGCAGTATGCTCACTAAATCTTTCAGTACCAGGTCAGGCCGGTTAGAGGCCAGCTCAAAATACAGCAGCCCGCCGGTTTTGCCCTTCTTAACACTATATGAGTACACTTGTTTGTTTTTAAATGCCTTAAATTGTGCGTAGTGGGGGTTAGAGTCAGTCATTTCTTTAAGAGATGTAAACTGGCTTGGGCCAACCCATATCTCCGCTTCCTGGGCTTTTTCCAGTACCACTTCAAAAGACAGGCTCAGGCTTCCGGTGCCCTGGGTATCGCTCCATAAATAGTCGGCGCCGGCATCCTTTAAAAATAGCGCGGGCCAGCTGCTGCCCTGTGGCAGTAGCCATTTGCCCTCAAGCATTGCACCGCCCATAACGGTTGGCTTTTTAGTGATGTTTTGTGCCAGCTTCCGGACATCAAGATAGTCTTTTTCAATTTGCGAAAAAAGTTTATCAGCTTTCTCCTCCATGCCATACAGTGCCCCGAAGACCTTTATCCACTCGGCTTTGCCTAATGGTGTTTGCTCATTCCAGTCCCCATTATACAGCACCTTAAGGCCTGCCTGCTGCAGGCTCTCCAGCGTTTTGTTAGTGTTGTTAAAACCAACGGCTACTATGGCATCTGGCTGAAGGTCAACTACAACTTCGGTATTAAGGTTTTCATTGGCACCGGCCTCTTTTACCTTACCTGAATCTATCAATGCCCTTGTTTTTTCAGATGAAACCCAGTTGGTTCCGGGAAAGCCCACCAGGGTGTTTTCTACCCCAAGCATTTCTAACGATGGTATGTGCGTGGTGCTGGTTGCTACAAGCCTTTTTATGGGTACAGCTACTGTTGTGTACTGTTTTAGGCTATCGGGTACAACCGCGCCTTTTTGTTGCATTACATAGGTAAAGCTGTCTTTAGCTTCCGGCCAGGGCTGGGTTACTTTTACTACGGTATAGCCGTTATATTTATAAATTTCAAGCCCTTTTGCATGGCGGATGCTGTTGCCCGGTTTTTCGGCTGTTGCCAGTGGTTTTTCGGTGTTTTGCTTACAGCCTGTAATTACAGATACAACAAGAAATAAGAGGTAAAATGCGTTCTTCATAAAAAATATTCAGCTGCGGCAAAGTTATAAATAAAATGTTGCAACAGATGTGCTATATTTGCACCTTGACTTAAGGTTGTAATGTACACACCGTGCATTGCATTAAAAGGGAATCAGGATAAAAGCCTGAGCTGTTCCCGCAACTGTAAGCTTATCCCGCAAGGGAGGCTGTTGTTATCTGCATACCACTGTTCTTTTAGGGCGGGAAGGTAAACAACAGTACGCAAGCCAGGAGACCTGCCTTGAGCCTAACAAACAAGCGGCCTTCGGGAAAAAGGCTTACGGGTTTATGAAGTTTAAAGCTTTCTATTTAACGTTATTATTGCTGTTGTGCCAAAACCTGTTGGCGCAAACCGATACTATTGCCCAGATTGAAGAGGTATTGGTTACCGATATCCAGCTCCATAATTTCAGTAATAGCCAATCGGTACAAAAGCTAAATGATTCTGTTATTGGCAGGAATGCTACGTCTTTAACTTCGCTGCTGCAATACAATACCGTGATTTACTTTAAAGAAAACGGCCTGGGTATGGTGTCATCGCCATCATTCAGGGGCACAACGGCACAGCAAACGGCCGTGATATGGAATGGCATTAACATCAACTCTCAGCTTAACGGCCAGACCGATTTCAATACAATCAACACCCGCGATTTTAAAACCATAACCGCGAGGGCAGGGGGCGGAAGCGTTATATATGGCAGCAGTGCCATAGGTGGCAGCATACACCTGAATAACGATTTATCTTTCGGGAAAAAGTTTGATAATGAGCTGCGTACTGATTATGGCAGCTACAACACCCTGGGGCTTAATTATAAGCTATCAGCATCGGGCGAAAAGTACAGCGCGAATGTAAGCGTTAGCCACAATAGCAGCGATAACAACTATGATTTTCCGGGTTATAGAGTAAGCAATGATAACGGGCAGTATAAAAACACCAGTGTTAATGCGGCTTTTGCCTATAAGATTGATGCTAAGAATATACTTCGCATTTATAGTTACCTGTTTGATGGTAACAGGCATTTTAGCCGAACGCTTGCGGCACCGTCGCGCAGTATGTATGATGATTTTAATACCCGCAATCTTTTTGAATGGACGGGTTATTACAACCGCTTTACCTCTCGTGTAAAGGCGGCATATCTTACTGAGAGCTATAAATACTACGAAAATTTCGCTACAAATAACCATACTTTTGGCAAGGTAAAAACATTTATTGGGAAATATGATGCGACTTATGATGTTACCAATAACCTTAAAATAAACGCCATTGCCGATTATACCAATAACAACGGAGCAGGCTCTGACTTAGTAAATAAAAAGCGCGATATATTATCGGGCAGTGTGCTGCTGAAACATACTGTGAGCAAAAATTTTGACTATGAGGCAGGCATCCGAAAAGAGATTACTAATGCATATGAGAGCCCGGTGCTATTTTCGGGCGGGGCTGTAATCGGCATCACAAAATGGTACAGGCTTAAGCTGAATGGTTCGCGTAACTTCCGTATACCTACGTTTAATGATTTATACTGGCAGGGTAGTGGTAACCCCTATTTAAAACCGGAAAGCTCTTATCAGGCAGAGGTGGGTAATGCATTTAGCGTAAACAATTTTAACCTTACAATTACTGGTTATTATATACGGCTGCATGATATGTTGCGCTGGATACCCGCAGCTGATGGCTTTTGGCGTCCTGAAAATATAGACCGTGCTAAAAACTATGGTGCTGAGGCTTTACTAAACTGGGAGAAGGATTTTGGTGAGAGTAAAGTAACGGTTACAGGCACATATGCTTATACCACGTCTCGAAGAGATGGCAGTAACAAACAACTTATCTATGTTCCTAAGCATAAAGCTACAGCAGCTTTAGCTTATAGTTATAAACGTTTTTCTGCTTACTACCGCCATTTATTTACCGGTACTGTATTTTTTACTACAGATAATCAAAGTGAACTCGACCCTTATAATGTGTCGGGTTTTGGTGCCGAATATACTTTTAAGGTGCTTAAGGGCCTTAGCCTGGGTGCACAGGTTAATAATCTGTACAATCAGGAATATCAGGCAGTGGCATCGCGCCCTATGCCCGGACGCAATTATAATGTATATCTTAATTTCAAATTTTAAATACTAACACAAACAAACTAATATGAAAATCAACAAATTATTATTGACAGCCCTTGCAGGATCGCTGTTTTTTGTATCGTGTAATAACGATGATGATACGGCAGATGTGCCACAGGGCGCTTATGACAACGGCCTGATTGTACTAAATCAGGGTGGTTTTAATGCAGGTAATGCATCGGTATCTTTTATTTCTGAAACATTTGAGCTTGAAAATAATATTTTTGGCACAAACAATCCGGGCGTTACGTTAGGCGATACCGGACAGGATATAGGCTTCAATGGCGATAAAGCGTACATAGTGCTTAATGCTTCTAACAAAATTGAGGTTGTAAACCGTTATACATTTGCACACGTAGCCACTATAGAAAATGGCCTTACAAACCCGCGCTATATAACATTTGTTAATAATAAGGCTTATGTTACAAACTGGGGCGATGGTAGCAGCACCACCGATGATTATGTTGCCGTGATTGACCTTGGCACAAACGCAGTAACAGCTACAATACCGGTTGCCGAAGGCCCTGAAAGGATAATTGCAGAAAACAGTAAGCTATATGTTTCGCATTATGGCGGTTATGGTATAGGCCATAGCGTAACCGTAATTAACGCTGCTACAAATGCGGTGCAAACTACTATTACTACAGGCGATGCACCACGCAGTATGGTTATTGAAAATAATATGCTATATGTGCTTAGCGAAGGTAGCCCGTCATGGAGCGGCCCAGAAACACCGGGCAAGCTTCAGGCTATAAACCTGTCAAACAATACTGTTACCAGCACTATTAATTTTGCTGCGGGCAGCCACCCATCTAACCTTGTTGAAGAAGATGGTAAATTTTATTACACTATAGATTCAGAAATTTTTAGCATGGCGGTTAATGCTACGGCTTTACCTGCTACACCTATTTTTAGCACTGTTGCGCAGAATGTTTATGGCGTATACAGTTTTGAAGTAAAAGACAGCCATATTTATGTGGGCGATGCAGGAGACTATACTTCTAACGGTAAAGTATTTGTTTATTCTCTTACCGGCCAAAAAGAAGAAGAACTTACTGTAGGTGTTATACCGGCAGGACTTTATTTTAACGACTAATCATCCGTCAATCATAATCAAAAAAAGCCCCGCCATATTTGGTGGGGCTTTTTGCTTTGAAAAAATATTGCCTAATTTAGTTTGATGATCATTTTTTATAAATGCAGTTGTTGCGCCAGTCGCTGGTAAAAACGTGGTGCAGTTTGTGGCATCTCAGTCTCTATATATTTTACCGCAAATAAAGAGCGCACAATAAAGCTTATAAATACTACGCTGAACAATATTATACCCATATGCAGCATTTCTGGTGTAATAGAGTTGTTTGCGACTTCGTTGGCTCCCGGAGCACTATAGCCACCGGTAAGGTTGTAGCCTGATATAGCAATCAGTAAAAAAGCGGGGATAAGCAGTAATAGTCTCATAGCGTTCTTATTTACAGCAAATTAAAAGCATATAATTGTTAAAAAATCTTAAGGTGCTGATAATGATGCGTTAATTTTTATACTAAAATATTTAACAGGCTTAACACGTTAGAATAAAAGCAGGATTAAAATATTTTGTATTTTTAGCTTATGAATTTATCAGACTACAAAAGGCTTAATGATGAAGAGCAATATGATGTGCTGTGGGCCGAGGGTGTGCTTATAGATGCATGCCTTGAGGGCAGGGTAAAAAAGCTTTTGTATGCTATAGATAACTTTTATGTAGAGCTGTGGTGCCATACCCTGACTAATAAAGTTATTTGGAGATTAAGCTTTAAACAAGGCAAACTGCTGGAAAAATACCTTGATAAATATGCACAGCCCTTCTCTAAAATGTTATCGTAAAATTAAATAGCGCTGTACTAACCATCATATTAGCTATCTTTAAAAGACTAATACAGTACAGCTATGGATTTGCACGAAATTATTAAAGCCGTTATGCCTTCTTTTGCAACTATTCGTAAAGAAATAGAGGCTTTGCATCGAGATAATCCGGGTAAACTGCCTCAGGGGCTGGCTAAAATCCATCTAAAAAAAAACCGAACTAGGTATACATCGGTTGGGGTAGTATCGGCATTGCCGGGTGTTATACCCGGGCTGGGTACTGCGGCACAAATAGCTGTTGAGGCTGGTGCACTGTCTATAGATGTACTGCTCATGCTGCGCTGGATGGCTTCTTTGGCCTATGGTACAGGCCTTATTTATGGTAAAGATACAGAGGCTGATTTTGAAGATGAATTTACAGTAGTGCTGGGCATTTGGGCAGAGGTTGTAGTACCAGAAAAAGCAGGTGAGGCCAAGGGTGAAAAACTATCGGTAAATCATTTTGATAAACATATAACTGACAGAATCAGGAACAGAATGAATCAAAAGATTGGCCGCAAACTGGTTACTAAATATGGTGCTAAAAGGGGAGGTGTGGCTTTGGGTACACTTATTCCGTTTGGTATAGGTGCTGTAGTAGGGGGGACTTTTAACTATTTTACTATAGATAAATTTGGTAAAGCAGCCATTGACTATTTTAGTAAAAATACGGACTATATGGTAACATAAAAGAGGAAACAATATTATTGTTTCCTCTCTTTTTGATCCAAAAACGCGGTATGTTAAATTAAGATACTACACGGCCTCAATATATTCTTTAAAGTTTTGAATATCGCTTTCAATCATTTTTTCAAACACGGGGTTCAGCAGCCTTGCAGTAATTTCTCCTGCTTTACCCAGTGGCGCATGGTAAGATATGGTAACTTCAATATCGGTAGTGTCGCCATTATCGGTAAATCGCACCTTACCGGCATTATGTAT
>JAZKDS010000055.1:1523-6868 GCA_040387455.1 Bacteroidota bacterium | reverse complement strand
TGTTGGGCTCATCCATCAGTATTTCTGCCTTCCAGCCGGCAGTAGCACCAAAACCTCCCGGTATTTTAGCTTTCCACTCGCTTTTATATTGGTCAATTTCTGTAACGCTTTCCAGGTGTGTCATAAATTTAGGCAGGCTGCTTAGATCGCGCCATGCTGCATAAACGTCTTCCACAGGCTTGTTTATAGTAAGCGCGGTCGTTATTGATATATTGCCAGTTTTAAGTACACCGGCTCTGTCAATGGCATCATAAGCGGGGCAGTAACCACTAATACCCCTAAACAGCATGGTGCCGGCAGTAATCCCTTCGGCTACCTTGCGGCTGTCATTCTTTTTAAGGACACGGTATAAAAGGTATGCGCCTGCGGCAATCATAATGGCACGTTCGGTTTTACCTATGTTAACGCGCAGCCCCGGTACAATACTTTTTTTACCCTTATGAAGGTAGCTGTCGGCTTCTGTAGTATTAGATACAGATGCATAACGGTTAGGGTCTGTGCCTGAAGGGTCATATTTAGAGAAATTTCTTTTTGTATCAATATTTGCTGTAAGTCCCATAATAAGTAATTTTTAACGTTAAATATGTTTGTTAAAATTACCATTTTTAGTAATCGTTGTGTAATAACAAAGTGGTAAAGTATTCTTAATATAGTTATAAATGATTGATAATGAAGTGCTGTTAAATTTTAAGCCAATTTTATAATACTGTCATAAAGTAATGGTAAAGTGCTGTTTTAATTGTGCTTATCTTATTTCAAGGTATAATTTTGTATAGAATTGGAAACCGAATTAACCACTCTGAAATACCATTCGTTATGAAAAAGATACTATTACTCCTGCTGTTTACTGCACCTATTATGGCGCAAAACGGTTTTAAAATGGAAGACGGAAGCATTGTATGGGAACGTTTTTATAATGCACCAAATACTGATATTAAGTCATTAATTGCCACTAACGAAAAGCTGTCATTAATTTCTGACGCGGAGGATACTTATATAGGCGTAGGCGAAGGTGTACATAACACCTGTGCTTCGGGCAGTGTGCTTATGAAATGCGATACTAACTTTAGTTTTATTATTATGAAAGTGGCCGACGGTTACCTGGTTAAAGTAAAAGATTTCAGGTTTCTTGAAAAGTATGGCCCTATGCAGTTGCGTATTATACCTACATCATTAGAAAAATATTACCTTGAATATGGCAAGATACGCACCACACCAAAAACGCAAACCGACCTTGCCTGTGTTGAAAATTTTTTAGCCGGAGTGTTTTCAGGCAAGACTGTACCGGCTGAAAGCCCGGCGCTTACTTCCAACTAATAATTAGGGTTAAAAATATATATCCCGGGGCAGCATTGCATCGGGATTTTTTATTCGCTATCCCGCTATTAAGCTGGCTTTGAAGTAAACGTTTTGAATCTCCTGCCATTACTAATGATGATGTAGTACATAAAGCAAAATAAGCGATGAAGTTCATATAGTATTTGTGTAAGAGGGATTGTCTTTAAATAAAAAATGGCCACCCTAAGGCAGCCACTTCTATTTAAAAATAATTAACTTATCTATTCTACACGGTTTACCAACCTTATAAATTCGGCGCGGTAACCTTCAGGATCATTCATAAGGCCTTCTTTGGCAAGCTTTAAAATGTTCTCTGTGGATTTGTCAGGCACCAGGCTACTATCCCTTAGCTTAAGGCCAAACCATGTCACGGCAGCGCTAAATTTAAAGTCGGCCGAAGTACTGGCAGCCGGCAGACTAATGTTTGGTATAACCTTAATCATCTCGGTACTCTTATCGCCATCGGGCTTTTTATACCTGAATTTTATGGTAGCCAGCTCGTTGTTATAATTACCTGTGGCCGTAGTTGCCGGGGTGCTGTATTTAAGTTCGGGAGCGGCATTAAAATAGTTGCTTTGCACACCGGTGGGGATAATTTCATACAGTGCGGTAACGGTATGGCCGCTGCCCAGTTCGCCGGCATCAATGGCGTCGTTTACAAAATCTTCATCACGCAGCTTGCGGTTTTCATAGCCTATAAGGCGATAGCTTTGCACATGTTTAGGGTTAAATTCAATTTGAATCTTCACATCTTTAGCAATGGCATACATAGAGCCCTTAAATTCTTTATCTAAAAACCTGTCGGCTTCCTGCATGTTATCAATGTAGGCATAGTTACCATTGCCTTTATCGGCCAGGATTTCCAGTTTACTGTCTTTATAATTACCCATGCCGTAGCCAAGGCAGGTAAGGAACACGCCGCTTTTGCGCTTGGCCTCAATAAGCGTTTGCATATCGCCGTCAGACGAAGCCCCTACGTTAAAATCGCCATCAGTAGCCAGTATAACACGGTTGTTACCACCTTTTACAAAGTTTTCCTGAGCGGTTTTATAGGCCAACTCTATACCGGCGCCACCAGCTGTACTGCCGCCTGCATTAAGCCTGTCTAACGCTTCATAAATCTTGTTTTTATCGGCACCACTGGTTGACGGAAGCACAAGCCCCGCAGCCCCGGCATATACCACAATGGCAAGGCGGTCTTCTTTACGCATATTTTTTACCAATATCTTCATGCTCTCTCTAAGCAATGGCAGTTTGTTGCTGTCGCCCATTGAGCCAGAAACATCTATAAGGAATACAAAGTTTGAGGCAGCCAGTTGTGTGGTGGGTATTTCATACCCCTGAAGGCCTATTTTGAGCAGTTTGTGGTTAGCATTCCACGGACAGTCGCTGTATTCGGTATTAATAGAAAACGGATCGTTACCGGTGGGTTGCGGGTACTGGTATTTAAAGTAATTAACCATTTCTTCTACGCGCACTGCATCTTTAGGCACCGTTTGGCCGTTGTTTAAAAACCTCCTGATGTTAGTGTATGACGCATTATCTACATCTATAGAAAATGTTGAAAGCGGTGTAGTGGCAGGGTTTTCAAACTTGTTTTCTTCAAATTTTTCATAGCTCTCGTCATTATTGGTGTCAATAGGTATTTTAGGTACATCAAGATATTTATACTCTTTGTAGCCGCCTTTACCCAGTTGCTCAAGGTTTTTGTTTAGCTTATCAAGTTCTTGTTGTTGTAGGGCAGTACGGGTTTTGGTTTTAATAATTATTACACCCGGCTTACCGTCTTTGCCATATACCGCACTACCATAACTACTATCTAAAATAACGGCCGACTCAATATCTTCAGGTTTTATCTTCCTTAGCAGTTGCTTCTTCATACGTATGCCATTAACCAATACCATAGGTTCGCCGGGCTGGCCGTTGCTCAGGTTTTTAACGGCGTCAATTATCTGTTTATCTTCGGTTAACTCGGTATCTTCAATACTTTTTACTTTTTCAAGTTCTTCTTTAGTAACCTGTGTAGCAGACCCATTTTTTGTTTTAACTACTATAACCCCGTTAATGCCACGGTTGCCATAAATAGATGTCGCACCGGCATCTTTTAAAACGCTTACACTTTCAATATCATTAGGGTTTAACTGCCTAAAGTTATCAGAATTCATAGGTACGCCATCAATAACATATAGTGGCTCTATGTTACCGTTTATTGAGCCTATACCCCTAATTACAACTGTGCTGTTTGCACCCGGCTGCCCAGAACCAGTAGAAATATTTAACCCTGGTACCTGGCCTTGCAGCGTTTGTATAAAGTTTGCATTTGGTTTACTATCAACAATTACCCCACTAACAGTACCTTGTAGCGCTTTTGAAACAATTTCTTCCGGCTTACCATAGCTCTTCTCCGTACTATTTTTATAAGCATCGTCCTGTGCTTTTTTACCTAAAGCCACATTGCCTACTTCAGCCTTTTGCAAGATATCTGCTTCTGTAGGGGTGTATGTCTGGGTATTGGCCGGATCCATAGTTTTTGTATACTCATAGCCAAGCTTTTTATCAGCATTGGTGTAATTTTTAGAGGTGTTCGATATATACCCCTGGCTCATGTTTGATGATGCCGAGTTATAAGCACCATTGGTAATGTTTAATCCCGGTGCCTGCCCCTGAACAGTTTGAGTAAAGCTGGCATTTGGCCTGCCTTCTATGGTTTTTGAGGTAACAGTAGTTACAGCATTACTGTTTGTAGCTCTACCGGTCGTTCTGTATTTATCGATAACAACCTCCTCTAAATTTGTTCCCGCTATTCCTTTTTCTGTTATTTCTGCTTTAACTCTGAATTCACCTTTATCACTTTTACTACTCCAAATCCTGGCTTTTTTAGTAACGGTATTAAAGCTAATACTATCGCCTTCTATAATATTACTGCCATCAGTACTGGTCGACTGTTTTTCAGTGTCATTAACCACAACAGTTTCTTTTTGCTTTATTGCCGGTGGTGTAGTAACCTCTTTTACCTTTTGGGTATCAATAACCGTTACACCGCTGTCAGGTTTTGCCTGTGGTATAATAACATCGGTGTTGCTTTTAAGCAACATAAAGCCTATGCCGGTAAACAGCAGCAACAGTGCAGCTATGCCGGTATACTTCCACCAGGCGGCAATACGGCGCTGCTTTTTGTTGTCCAGTTTGTCTTCTACACGGTTCCATACGGCATCCATGCGGGCAAAGCCCTTATCTTCTGCCTTTTGGGCAGCGTCTTTAAATTCGTTATATAGCTTATCTTGATTTTCCATGGCTGTTCTCGTTTTGATAATAAACATTGTTTACTAATTCTTTCAGTTTTGTGCGGGAGGCGTTTAATTGTGATTTAGATGTCCCCTCACTAATGTGCAGCATGGCGGCTATTTCTTTATGGCTATAGCCTTCTATGGCAAAAAGGTTAAATACGGTACGGCAGCCCTCGGGCAGGTACGTTAACAGGTGCAGCAGGTCTTCTTCCTCCAGCCCGGCCGAGGCTGGTAACGAAGGTTCCTGGCTGCGCCCCATATCTTCAATATAGATGTTGAAGTTGGTGTTTCTCTTAAGGCTAAGCAGGCACTGGTTAACGGCAATTTTGCGCGCCCAGGCCTCAAAGGCTTTGGTTTCTTTGAGTTGGTCAAGCTTGGTGAAGATGGCATAAAAGGCGTCGGCCATTGCCTCTTCTATCGCTTCCTCGCTTTTTAGGTACCTTTTGCAGGTGTGGTACAGTTTAGGAGCCAGTAGCTCATACACCTGCCTCTGTGAGTCGCGGTGCATTTTTCTGCATGCTGTTATGAGTTTTTCTTCTATCACAATTACGTCTCTTTGCATATATAGAGCACCAAACATTGCAAAAGGTTGGGAAGGGGAGAAAAAAGTTTACAGTATTCAGTTTTCAGGTAGAAGTACCTGAAAACTGATTACTCATTTATAAGAGTTTTTAGGATTTAGACCCGTAAACCGTTCCGATTTTTTATAAAATCTCAAAA
>JAZKDS010000055.1:0-1513 GCA_040387455.1 Bacteroidota bacterium | reverse complement strand
TGTTTGATTGTTTGTTGTTCTTCACGATATTGTATCATCACATGCTCCCGGAGTGTTGCCCGGGCTAATACACGCTACCCCTTCAGGGCCAGGAGCACTGCTACCTGCCATCTGAATACTGACCACTGACTACTTTTCAAGAGTCAGCCTATAAATATCACTTTCAGCAGCATCGCTGTCAGTATCTTCGCAAAGCAAAAATTCAATGGTCGTATCGGTCTCTTTAAAAACAGTCAGGCCTTCAAATTTATTTTTAAGTGAAATCACTTCGGTAAACTCAACTTCCATACTTTCTATATCCATACGGCCTATAAGCGTACCGGCCACATCACCATCAGCGTATGTTGACGTGGTTTTTTCGGCTGCGGCTATAAAGTATAATTTTTCGCCCACTTTTACGGCATCGGTAAAACCACTCTGTGCACCATTTATTTTTGGCAGTTCAATGGGGTTATAAATAATCTGGAAAAGAGCTTCCTGCATGTCGCCATCCAGCGTAAAAACGCCGTTTTGCCCTGCAGGGCCATTGCCACGGTTAAATATGTACCACACGGTGCCATCATTAACGGCTGCCTCTATATTAAAATTCTCAGGAGTAATTTCGCCAAAATCCATCATGGTTTCATATATACCCGATGCATCTATGGCCGGTTGCAAGCGTTTTATTTTATAGTTTATCTGGGTTATGGCCCTGCGTTTATTTGTACTGCCAGATCCAAAAATATAAATATCATTGCCATCTGCCGTCATCGCCTCATAGTCGGCTTTGTCTTTTTTAGGTACATTTTCAAGTGGTCCGGTATGGTCTTTACCTACCAGTGGGGTTTTGCCCAATGCCTTAGTGTCCATATTATAATCATACAGCATGTGGCTGTTATCTGATATGAGGTAAATATTGCCGTCGTTATAAAATAATCCTGAAGCTGACCCAATGCCTATAATGTGTAATAAAAGCTCTAACTGAAACTTTTGCATAATCTTATGTTTTTGCCTAAAACGCGGCAACATTTAAAATGGTATATTTATATAAAGATAACCTAATTTATTTATGAAGGCCAGCCATACCGACGATTTTAAGGTTAAGGGTACATTTGCCATAGCCAAAGCTCCTACAAATATAGACCTTGATGTAAGCAATGATAAAGTAAAAGCCCAACTTAAGGAGACTGCAAAGCACCTGGGTGAGATACAGGAGAAGATGTATGCCAACAATAGGTATGGTGTTTTAGTGATATTACAGGGCATGGATACCAGCGGTAAAGACAGCCTGGTGCGCGAAGTGTTTAAATGGTTTAACCCGCGCGGTATGAATATTTTTAGCTTTAAGCAGCCTTCTTCTGCCGAGTTGGAGCACGATTACCTGTGGAGGCATTATCTGGCACTGCCCGAAAAAGGAAAGTTTGCCGTTTTTAACCGGTCACATTATGAAAATGTGCTGGTTACACGTGTAAATCCTGAATATCTTTTAAAAGAAAACCTGATGAGCGGGTAGTATCCTTCAAGGAGCCAGAAA
>JAZKDS010000054.1:0-8380 GCA_040387455.1 Bacteroidota bacterium | reverse complement strand
TTTTCTAAGAGGGTTCTACATAAAAAACAGGCTACATATAATGGCCTGTTTTTTCTTTTAATTTTTTATAAAATATTGAAAATATGTCTTTTAAAAGAATAGATGTTACCGAAAAAGCCTCGGCATTAATAGCCGAATTAAAAGGCCGCTACGGTGAGCTGATGTTTCACCAGAGTGGCGGTTGCTGTGATGGCAGCCAGCCCATGTGTTTTGAAAAGGGTGATTTTAAGTTAGGCTACAGCGATGTATGCCTTGGTAGTATTGACGGATGTGAATTCTGGATGAGTAAAGACCAGTTTGAATACTGGCAGCACACCCACCTTACATTAAATGTGGTAGATGGCAGGGGCGCAAGCTTTTCCTTAGAGATACCACTTGGTAAGCGTTTTATGATAGAAAGTCGCCTTTTTAGCGAAGAAGAAACTAAAGATTTAGAGCCGGTTAGCTTTCTGGAAGATTAGTTAATTTTGGTTGTTTGAGTATTGGGTAATTGTTACAAATGATAGTGTATAGAAGCTATAAATAACAGAATCATTAAATTTACAAACAAACCTAATTCACATTTAGCATCTGGTATTGCTTTGGTGTAATGCCTTCGTGCTTTTTAAACAGCCTTATAAAATAATTGCAATCATCAAAACCCGCCATAAAACAAACTTCATTTACCTGTATGCCGGGGGTTTTAAGCAGTTGCTTGGCTTGTTTTATCTTTTCGTTAATTATAAATTCTATAGGGCTCATACCCAGTTCGCGTTTAAAAAATCGGTAAAAGCTGGTAGTGCTCATACAGGCTTTTTCGCTTAGTGCCTTTAAGTTTATAGGTGTAGTAATATTATCTTTAATAAACTCGGTAATGGTATATATTGCCGAATTGGTATCTACGCTTTTTATTGCATGCACTGTTTGCGTTTGTACTATTCTTATCAATAGTTCCTGTAGCGCAAGGTCGGCCAGGGCATCTTTAGTAACAGATGTACCCATACACTCCCGTATAAGCTTGTTTAGTGTAGCGGCAAGATCAATATTATTATAAAAGAAATAGTTTTGATGGTCAAGATACCAGTTTGTACCACCATCTTTAGGGTATCGCTCGTTTAAAAAATTAAGGGTATCTGTTATTTTATCGTGATCTATGGCTAAGGCCAGACATTGCGTAGGATTTTTTACCGATGCCTCCGGAAAATCAATCTTCATTTCTACATTGCCGGGCACAATAACAGTTTCACCGGGAAGGTATTCAAATTCGGGGTCGTCAAAAAGGTGCATAACTTTTTTGCCACGCAACATACTTGTAACCACAAGATCGTTAAACTTTAAGGGTACTAAAATACTCTCCTGATAGGTTTCAAAGAGGTTAAGCTCGCAATTATCAAGTGAATATACGGTACGGTTTTCAACAAGGGTTTTAAGCGATTTTTCTCCCGTTAATTTCGGAGCTTGTAATAAGGCTTTTTGAACATGCATATCAAAAATTTAACGATGTAAATTAGTGATTTTTGCTTACTTAATAAAATTTTAAGAGTTAATTTCTGAATCTTCAGTTTCTGCTTGCTTATATTTAAAAGGCAGCGATACAATAAAAGTGGTGCCTTTATCTTTGCCTGGGCTCATAGCGTAAATATTACCGCGATGCAGTTCTACAAACGATTTTGTTATAGATAACCCAAGCCCGTGCGATGTTTCTTTACCGGTAGGCTTAGAGCTAAGTTTGGCAAACTTGGTAAATAGTTTTTGCATATCGTTAAAGTTAAGTCCCTGGCCTTCGTCTTTTACCTCTATATGCACATAGTTACCTGCCTCGCGTGCAGATACTTTAATAGTACTGCCATGGTAAGAATATTTAATAGCATTGCTTAACAGGTTGTGCAATACATCTAATATTTTAGTTCTGTCTGCCTGTATAAGTGGCAGGCGATCATCTACATACAGTTCTATAACCTGCTTTTTACGGTTGGCTAATAACTCAAAGTTATTAACCAGTCTTGTAAACATTTCGTTAAGATCTACTTCTTCAATATTTAAAACAAGGTCTTTTTCTTCAAGCTCCTGTTGTTTAAGCAGGTCGGCCAGCTTGGCCTGTATACGTACCACAGCAGAGTTAATATTCTCTGTCATCTTAGGTGCGGCATCGGGCTTTTTGGTAATAATCTCGTTAGCAAGCTTTATAGAGGCCAACGGATTTTTTATCTCATGAAGCACAATGTTCATCAGGTTGATATGCGATTCCAGCGATTTGCGGTAGCGCAGCCTGTTTTCAAGCTTATCAATAATAATATTAGAAAGCGTTTTAAGCATCTCTATCTGGCTTTCGCTTGGAGTTTCACGCGGAACCGAGTCTACCACACAAATGGTGCCCATATTAAAGCCTTCAGGCGATTTTAAAGGAGCTCCGGCATAAAACCGCATGCCACCTTCGGCAGATACATAAGGGCTTTCCATTAGGTCAACATGATTATGTGTATCGCTAAACATGGTTACATTATCATGTAATATGGCAAGTGAGCATAGGCTGTCTTTACGATCTACTTCATTAACATCGAGCGGACTAAGGTTTGATTTAAAAAACACCCTGTCTTTATCTACAAAGGTTATAAATGCACTTGGGGTATTAAAGATTTGTGCCGCCATAAGGGCAATCTTATCAAATGTATCTTCGCTGTGTGTGTCTAAAACCTGGTATTCTTTAAGCTTTTCAAGCCTTTCGTAATCGTTTTTAGGAATAATGTTAGCCGGTTTGCTATAGCTCATATATCAGAAAGAAAATTAATGTTAATGTTACTTAATTTTCTGTACCGAAATTACAATATATTTTGAGTAAGGCGCTGTTTTTAAGAAAACATTATAACTTATTGACCACTAAATTACAATGTTAGAAAACTTAATGATAAATTTTTAGATAAACATAAAAAAAACCTGCGTTTTAGGCGCAGGTTTCGTATCAAATTTAAAAATAGTGCATACTAATTGTCTTCCTGTTTTTGCCCCATCATCATAAGGTAAGCTTTCAGGAATCCATCTATATTTCCATTCATAACACCTTCAACATCACTGGTTTCATGTGCAGTGCGCACATCTTTTACCAATTTATAAGGGTGCATAACATAATTACGAATTTGAGAGCCCCACTCAATTTTCATTTTGTTGGCTTCAATCTCATCACGCATGGCCTGGCGCTTTTTAAGTTCAATTTCATATAGCTGACTTTTAAGTAACTGCATGGCTTTGATCTTGTTATCCAGCTGAGAGCGCGTTTCAGAGTTCTCAATGATAATACCGGTAGGGTGGTGGCGCAGGCGCACGGCCGTTTCTACTTTATTTACGTTTTGGCCACCGGCACCGCTGCTTCGCATGGTTTCCCACGATATGTCAGCCGGGCTTATGTCAATCTCAATTGTATCATCTGCAAGTGGATACACATATACGGATGCGAATGAGGTGTGGCGCTTACCGTTACTATCAAACGGTGAGATGCGTACCAGCCTGTGCACGCCGTTTTCACCCTTAAGGTAGCCAAAGCTGTAATCGCCTTCAAACTCGATGGTTACGGTTTTAATACCTGCAACTTCACCTGCCTGATAGTTTAGCTCTTTAACCTTGTAGCCTTCTTTTTCGCCCCACATAATATACATACGCATAAGCATGGCTGCCCAGTCGCAACTCTCTGTGCCTCCGGCGCCTGCGGTAATTTGAACAACGGCACTAAGTGCGTCGCCTTCATCACTAAGCATGTTTTTAAACTCAAGGTTTTCTATATGAAGAATAGTTTGGCCGTACTGGTCGGTTACTTCCTCTTCAGTAGCGTCGCCATCCTTATAAAAATCATATAAAACCTGAAGCTCTTCGGCCATAAGGTTACCTTTTTCATAGTCTTCTACCCACTTCTTTTTACTGCGCAGGTTTCTTACAATTATCTCGGCTTCCTTGGCATTGTTCCAAAAATCAGGAGCAAAAGTCTTCTCCTCTTCGTTGGTTATCTCTATTAACTTCCTGTCAACGTCAAAGATACCTCCTCAGCGCACCAAGACGCTCTATAATACCTTTTATTTGTTCGGTATTTGTCATAAAAACTGTAGTTTTGTATTAGCTTACGCAAAAATAAGCTATACTTTTCAATAATATGGAAATTAATTTAGTTAGTGATACGGTAACCAGGCCAAGCCATGAAATGTTGCAGCACATGTTTCGTGCAAAAGTGGGTGATGATGTATATAAGCAGGACCCTACCGTAAATGAACTGGAAGACGCTATAGCAGGGCTTTTCGGGATGGAAGCTGCCCTGTTTTTCCCAAGTGGTACCATGGCAAACCAAACCGCCATTAAGTTGCATACCCAGCCGGGAGATGAGCTTATTTGCGATAAATGGGCCCATGTGTTTAATTATGAGGGTGGTGGTGCTGCTTTTAACAGTGGGGTATCTTGCAAACTTATTGACGGTCAGCGTGGTATGATAACCGCACAACAGGTTGCAGAGGGCATCAACCCGCCCGATTTTTACCACAGCCCGCTAACCAGCCTGGTGTGTATAGAAAACACAACCAACAAAGGTGGGGGAGCATGTTATGATATTGATACACTGAGAGATATAAAGCAGGTTTGTATAGATAATAACCTTAAATACCACCTTGATGGTGCACGTTTATGGAATGCCCTGGTGGCTAAAAAGCAGCATCCCAAGAACTTTGGAGAGCTGTTTGATACCATATCGGTATGCCTGAGCAAGGGGCTTGGTGCCCCGGTAGGCTCTGTGCTGGTAGGTAGTAAGGTAGATATGAATAAAGCGCTGCGTATCAGGAAGATACTTGGTGGAGGTATGCGCCAGGCGGGCTATTTAGCCGCTGCCGGATTGTATGCCTTGCAACATAATGTGGGCCGTTTGGAAGAAGACCACCGCCGTGCCAAACAATTGGGCCAACTGCTACAGCAACTGCCGTGGGTGCAGAGTGTGGAACCTGTTGAAACTAATGTACTTATATTTTCATTATTGCCACAATTAAGCGAAGCCGTATTAATGGATAAGCTAAAACAAAAGGGAATTTCGATCAGTTCGTTGGGTAAAAATAAACTGCGAATTGTTACCCATTTAGACTATAAAGAGGTAATGCACCAGTACGTTTTAGAAACATTGCAAAAGATGTCTTTTTAGTTTCAGGTTTAAATTTTTATGCTGCGTTCAGTTTAAAATATAAATTTTTCAGGAAGTTTATGTTTTAAAATGTTAGTTGTTAACTTTTCACTTTTGGACTTGAGATTGCCATTTTTTGATTTAAAAAGATGTTTTTTAAGTTCTACGTAATGTTTTGATTTGTAATGATTTATATTTTAGGGTTCACTTTTGGTATTTTCAAATTTTTAGCTTGTTTTGAGTTTTAAATTGAGGAACTAAAATACAGCACTAAATTCTTTGACGTGTCAAAATTATCAGGGGAGGACTATAAATTTTAATTATGGTTATTAGATATGAAAAAGATTTTTGCAATAGCTTTTTTAATTTTGTGCTGTAGTTGTAAAAAACAGGACGATGTTGTGAAAACCCATCAATGGAAATATGGCGATGGATTTCATATAGGCGACTGGGTGCAATTTAATGATACAAAATCAGAAGCCGGTTTTTACTTTTCTAACGATACTATTTATAAGGCTAAACAACCTGTAGCATTAGTTCAAAAAACCGAATATAATGTAGACCACTATGTGCTGCACATAACATCAATTACAAAAGATGAAAAAGGGTTGTATTTTGATAAAGGAACAAGATAGTAGCTTATGCTGTCTTTATAGTTTAACCTTCTTATTATTAGGATCATATACTTTTTCTTCACCCCAAATTTTATCCAGGTAGTTTTTATCGGCTATAATAAGCGCATCCAGCTTTAAAAGCGATGCAACATTTTCTTCGGTAGCATCGGCATCCTTAGAAACCTTTGTTATTGTAACCAGTATTTCATTATTAGGCGAATCTAATTCAAAACAGTTCAGCATAATCACATGCGTATCGGTTACCATGCTACTGGCAATATTGTGTACAAAACCATTAGTGCCAAATTTTGCGCGGATATCTTTTAACGATGTGGTGCCAAAAGTAAAGCCGGGCACCAGCGGCTTTGTGCCTTTAACATCCTGCAGCCAGTCGTTTTCCATAAAAACCACTTTGCCGTCTTCTACCGTAACCGAAAAGTCATTGCCGTTTTCGGTGCGGTACTTTGTCATGCCGTCTTCGCTGGCTTCTACTGTAAGCTTTATCTTTTCAAGGTCGGCCGCAGGGCTGCCTATTTTTATAGAAAGCATAGAAATTTCAGATGCCGTAAACAGCACAAGCAAGGTAAGGGATGCAAAAAGTGTTTTCATGGGGTGTAATGATTTTTTTTAGCAATTGTAAAAAAAAAGCGGGTATTTTGTCCTCACCTCCAGCCCCTCTCCAACGGAGAGGGGAGCCGGTAGGGGTACACTACGGAAATTTAATTAACATATTGTACTAACAAAATCACATAACTTAAAAACTCTGTGTAGCTGCCCCCTTTTCTTTAGAGAGTCCCAATATCTATTGGGAGGGGGAGAGGATTAAGCAAGAGTAAAGCCAAATCTAAAATTAAAACAACCCCGGAATATCCGGCATGCCGTCTTTGGCTACAGCCGCAAGTTCGGCCTCGTTAACGTTAGTGGCTTTTTCAATAGCTTTGTTCAGCACCAGTACTAAATAGTCTTCTAATTGCTCTTTATCCTGCAGCAGGCTATCATCAATAGATATGTTTTTTATAGCACGGTTAGCGGTAAGGGTAACCTTAAGCAGGCCATCATTGCTTTGCTCATCAATCAATACCGTATCAAGCCTTTTTTTAGTTTCTTCAACTTTTTTCTGGGTTTCTTGTAGTTTACCCATCATTCCCATTAAATCTCCAAATGTATTAAATTGCCCTGTTAAAAACCAATTGATAAAAGAATGAAAAAACACTTACTTTTAAGTTGTGTTTGTGTTACTTTTGCTGCCAATGCCCAAACAAGCAATACAAAAATGACCGAAATGATTATTCCGCCTACTGCTACCCTTAAGCCCAAAGCGCTTGAAAAGCATGGCGACACCCGCACTGATAACTATTATTGGCTTAACGAAAGGGAGAATCCGGAGGTTATAGACTACCTTACTAAAGAAAACACATATTACCAGGAAAGCACTGCCCATACAAAACAATTCCGCGACGATTTGTTCCTGGAAATGAAGGGCAGGATAAAAGAAGACGATTCTTCGGTGCCTTATCTTTACAACGGCTACTGGTACATTACCCGTTTTGAAAAAGGAAAAGATTACCCCATTTATTCGCGCAAAAAGGGCAGCCTTGAGGCAAAAGAAGAAATTCTTTTTAATTGTAATGAAATGGCCCAAGGGCACACGTACTTTAGCTTAGGTGGCCTTAATATAAGCGAAGATAACAACTGGGCAGCCTTTGGCGTAGATACCGTATCGCGCAGGCAGTACACCATGCAGGTTAAAAACCTTGTTACCGGAGAGATACTTCCGTTTAAAATAGAAAACACAACGGGCGGCTCTACCTGGGCCGGAGATAATAAAACATTGTTTTATACCCGTAAGGATGAAGTAACGCTTCGTTCAGATAAAATTTATAAGCACAAAATGGGCACCGATGTGGCAACAGATGCGCTTATTTATCATGAGAAGGACGACACATACAACACCTTCATCTACAAAGAAAAATCAAAAAAATATTTGGTTATAGGCTCATCGAGCACCCTAACGTCAGAATACCGCATTCTTGATGCTAAAAAGCCCGATGGTGAGTTTAAAATGTTCCAGAAACGCACACGCGGCCTGGAGTATGGCATTAGCCACTATGGCGATAAATGGTATATTGTTACCAATAAAGACAAGGCTACCAATTTTAAGCTGATGACCACGCCCGAGGGCAAAACCGAAAAAGAAAACTGGAAAGACCTTATAGCGCACCGCAATGATGTATTGCTTGAAGATATTGATATATTTAAAGACTACCTTGTTATAAGCGAGCGCAGCAACGGCCTTAACACCATACGCATCCGCCCATGGAAAGGCGAGGAGTACTACCTGCCGTTTGATATAGAAACCTATACCGCCGGCACCAGCACAAACCCTGATTTTGATACTGATATACTAAGGTACAGCTACCAGAGTATGGCAACGCCATCATCTGTAATAGACTTCAATATGAAGACTAAAGAAAAAAAAGTGCTTAAGGAGCAGGAAGTACTGGGTGGCAAATTTGACAAAAATAATTATGTCGAAGAGCGCATCTGGGCCACTGCCCAGGACGGTACAAAGGTGCCCATCTCTATGGTGTACCGCAAGGGCATCAAAAAAGACGGGCAGAATCCGCTTTTGCAATATGCCTAC
>JAZKDS010000053.1:9058-12769 GCA_040387455.1 Bacteroidota bacterium | reverse complement strand
TGTAGTGCACAATGCCATACAGCGTGCTTTTCTTCCTGTTTTTAGACTTCTTCTCATTATCATTTAATAAGAACAGGTATTCGCCATCGCCCAGGTCCTGATAGTCTATAAAGTCAAACAGGCCATAGTTTTTAATATCGCCTGAGTAGGCGGTGGTTTGCGGAAACTTGTTCCTGAACTTGCTAACCTCAAAAGTCTGCTCTAATTTAAAATCGGCGCTCAGCTCAAAAAAATACATGTTATTAGTGGTTATAGGGGCGTTTTCAAACGTTTCGCCTATTACTATAACCTTGCCATTAGGCTGGTACAGCATGTTGTGCACATACATGTAGCCCTCTTTTTTAACCAGGCCGTTTTTATTAATGGGCAGCGCCTTGTTCATGCTCTCCCACGTAATGTACTTTTTATCTATAAGCTTGCCGGTGGCTTTATCAAAAATAAAGGTGTAAATACCAAGGCCATCGTGGTCGTTAACATAGCCATACTTTTGTTTCTCGGCATAGTTGCCCATAATATAAATCTTATCCTCGCCCAGCTTACAGTCTACAACCCTGTAGGTGTATTTATCCAGCTCCGGAAAACCAAACTCATTCCTTACGGTACCTTTATCAGAATTTAAAAACAACGCCGAAACATCGTTAATATAATCGTCATTTTTTTTAGAAAGGTGTTTAAACATCACAATAACATCGTCATCGCTAGCCACATAATTCAGGTTGGCATAGGTCTTATCTACTTTTTCCCTGTCATAATACTCATACTCCCACAGGCGTTTCATATCATCATCATAATGCACAAAAGACTTTGTCATTATCTTCTTTTTCTTCATGCCATACGACTGCACAATCATGCCCACACCATCAAAATACATAATGGGGTTGCTCTGGTTGTTTTCCATATTGCTCATCTTACGGTCAAAAACAGGGTTTATCTTTAGTGAGTCGTTTATAAATACAAATGGGTCGCTTATTTTGTTGTTTTTAATATCGAGCGTGCGGTAGCGGTGAAACGCCAGCGTACCCTGAAAATCATCTGCAAAGCGCAGCAACAGTTTGTTTTTGTTAAGACTCACAGCCACATCTACACCCTGTGCATCTACCAGCCACGATTCAAATTTCATTTCGGTTATATAGCCATCGGTAACTTTTGTAAGGTTTTCATCAAGCACCACATATTGCAATTCATAGGTTTCTTTACCCACCTTATCCGATTCAAACAATAAAAAATAACCCTTAATATTATTTTTAGAATCTTTAATAACATCAGATGAGTACATCCTGCCTTTTGAGAGCTTGCCAAGGTCGGCAATCTGGGCCTGCAGGGTTACTACAAAAAAGGAAAAGATAAAGAGGAACTTAAGTTTCATTGGTTATGATTTAAAGGTGTTTATGATAATGTCCAGGTCAGATAGTTTAATGTTGTTTACAAAGCTTATAAAACGGTTTTCGCTGGCCGTGTTAGTAAGCTTATCGTGCGATGGCACATACCGGTTAATCGTATAGCTAACCCGCGAATCTTTTATTTTAACCAGGTTAACATAAATAATATTTTTAAGCAGCATATTTTCGGGGTCGTGCCTGTAAAGCTTTAAAGCCTCATACAGCGCCAGCCCATACGCTTCGGCATTATACAGGTTAATCAGGTTTTGATAGGCACAGTTTGCCTTGATTTTTTGAAACGTGGCCGATGTTTTTGCCGTACCGTTAAACTGGTTGTTCAGGTAGCCCTTAATAAGCGTTATGCGGGTGGCACAGCCCGGATGTGTTTTAAGCGAATCTACATCAATGCGCTGGGTTTTATCATACTGGTTAAAAAGGGTTTCGTCTTCTTCAAAATAGCGTTCTTTAAGTTTAAGCCCGTTTTTTTCGAACATAAACCTGTAGTCGGCTACCGTAAGCGTATCTTTTTCCTTGTCAGATGCATCAAGCTTTTCAAGCAGGGTTATGGTGGCCTGCGGGCTGCGTTGCGTATTTTTATAAAACACCAGTCCTATAGAGTCGGCCTCAATTTCTTCCTGGCGGCGCATGCTGTATTTTTGATACATAATACCCTTTAAAAACTCTGACGCCTGCGTGCCCTTGCCATATTTTTGTTTTTTAATCTCCCTGGTTTTTTTAATTACCTCTTCGCTGGTAGAAACCTTAGCTATAGACTCTACCCACTCTTTGCGGTGCTCTAAAAACTGGTGACCTATTTCATGGCATATAACAAACACCAGCTCATCTTCGGTTTCAACCGCATTTAGCAGGCCATAATGCACCACAATAGTGCCGTCGCCGGTGTTATAGGCATTCATATCGCCCTCGCGGCTCAGCAGCATGCGGTACTCTTTTACATTAATGCCATTTTTAGTAAGTATTTCGGCCATTAGCCCCTGCAGGTAAGGATTAAGCTCGTTATCGCAAATAAAATCGTTGTTGTTTATACGCTCTAAAAAGCTTTCCTGTGCACCGTTATAAATATCTTTAAGTATGGTTTTTTGTGCCGATGTGGCCGCCGCAACCCCTTTATTAAATATTTTAAATTTTGTTTTATACTCTTCTTCAAGGCCGGCCTTGCACACGGCAGATGCAGTAGTATCTATAGCAGTAAAATTTAACTGGGCGGTGGCAAGCGTGCTGCACAGCAATATAACAGCAGTTAGCAGTATTTTCATAGTGAGGACAAAGTGTATTGGCGTTTGCCCAAAAATACATTTTTTTATAAATGGTTTCATAAAATCGTGCATTTTCCTTCACATTTTTTTAACCCTATTAAACATGCTGCATCAATTAAACAGTTTATGCTTTTTTATGGCCTTGCCGCACTTTATTTGCCACGCATGCCAGGCGCTGGGCACATCGTGCATCCACCGGGGCAAAAAGAGTATTATAAGATACACATCTATATGCGAAATAATACCAAACACAATGGCCAGCGCCAAGGGTATACCGCCATAATCAAAGCCCAGTATACTGGCAAAAGCGGCAAACAGCGTTATGCCCCACAGCTTGCTGAGCAATGCGTGCGTGCAGGTTTCTTTGCCAAACTTAGCAAAGCTAAACACATAGGTTAGCCCCTCCATGGCAAACAGCACCATAATGGCATATTTGTTAGCCAGGATAATTTGTGGGCTCAGCAGCCAGGCACACCATCCGGCGCAAAGCCAAAACACAAGATCGGTCTGGCTGTCCATACGGCGCAGGGTGGCCGTGCTTATACCCTGCCGCCGCGCCACAATCCCATCAAAAATATCAGATAGTATACCGGCCAGCAGCATAACCAGTAAGGCAATACGGGCCTTATCGCCAAAATTACAGGCAACGGCAATCATAACCGGGCCAAGCACCAGGCGAAACAAGATGAGTAGTATGGGAAGTTTTTTCATTATTATAAGTTGCTGAGCTGCTTAGCTACTAAGTTGCTAAGAAGCACGATTATTATTTTAGGCCCTAAGGCTTTACTACTAAGTAGCTCAGCGGCTAAGCAGCTCAGTAGCTTTCTCAATTACCAATTAACAAACGGCAATGCCCGTTTTTCGTTTATATTCCAAATCCCTATTTGCAGGCCACGCAGTTTTGTTGTACGGTTAAACAGGCCAATCTGCAGTCCGGTAAAGCGTTCGGGTTTGCTAAAAATGCCGTTCAGCAGGCCTATTTGCAGGCCGGTAAATTTTTTATAGCCATTGCTTATCACCGATAGCTGTAGCCCCTTACCATCATAAACTTCGGT
>JAZKDS010000053.1:7651-9048 GCA_040387455.1 Bacteroidota bacterium | reverse complement strand
ATGCCGCCAGTATAAACCCGTTGCTGTACACAGCCTTGCTGTAGCTAATTGATACCTGTAAACCATTGTTTTTAAACGCATTACTGCTCAGCCCGGCTATACTTATACCGTTAGTATTTTTAAGCGACTGCGTTATAGCCGAAAAAGTTACCCCGTTTACATTAGCAAAGGCATTGGTACCGCAGGACAGGTTGAGGCCATTAATAATTTCGTTAGGTGCTTTTTTAGCAAAGGCAGCATGTGCCGAGGCATCTTCCGGGTAGCGCACCCGGTCTATGGGTAAAAACAGGGTAAACACCAGCAACGATTGAGATAGGGGCTCTACCCTGATGCCGTTGCTGCGCACACCCGTATACCCGGCATCCTGATATACATCGCTGCCTATGCCTACAGAAAGCCCGTAGATATCGCTGTTATCGGTAGTATACAAACCCACCGGAAACCGCATGTTGCGCTGTAGCGAATCCTGAGCACTTGCGCCTGATGTGATGATGAATACTGTCATAAGTAAGATGGTTTTCATTTCTAAAAGCTTCTGAGCTACTAAGTGGCTTAGCTACTAAGCAGCTCAGAAGCTTAGTGGCTAAGTAGCTTTCTTAATCAAATCCTTACCTGTACCACAACGCTAATGCTGTGCGACCCAAAGTTATCGGGCACATAGCTGCTCAGCAGGCCATAAGGTGTAAAATTGTAACTGCCATAAAATGATAGCCTGCCTATATTTAGGCGTACCCCCTGCCCTATATGGAAGGTGCTAAAACCCCGCGCATAGGTATCAATTTCAATAGTGTGGGTATTGTCATCCTCCAGTGTTTTGCGGCCGGGCTGCGCTGCTTCAGCCTGGTCTTTAGCCTCATCATAATAAGTAAAAAAGGCATAGCCGTAGCTGCTTATCCACTCTACACTGCTCCTGGTGCCCAGGCTGTATACTTTGCACAACCGCACACCCACCATGCCACTTACCCCAATGGCCTTTGTGGTATAATCAGCCCCCTCAAAACGATAGCTAAAATCCTGCGGGTTTTGGGGTACATACAGGCTAAACCCTGCATCAAGCATATTGTTATGGGCAATGCGGGTGCGCCACCATGCCCCAAATTCTGCCGAGGTGCCCACTTTATCGGCCAGGTTACCCACAGGTATGCGCAGGCCGGTTTCTATAACCAGGCGAGGATAAGCCGTGGTATCAGTAATGGTACTGTCTCTAAAAACGTCCTGCGCATGTGCCACAGCACTGCCAAGCAGAATTAGTAGTATAAGTAGATTTTTCATGTTTTTTTATTTTAGTTACAAAGGAGCAAAGAGGCAGAGCAGCAAAGTTTTAAGCACACTTAAGAGAAACTATGCCCCTTTGTTTCTTTGCCTCTTTGCCACTCCTCAACTCACCAGTTAATAAA
>JAZKDS010000053.1:0-7641 GCA_040387455.1 Bacteroidota bacterium | reverse complement strand
ACAAGCCTATTTGCAGGCCGCGGCATTTTTTTGCCCGGTTAAAGAGGCCTATCTGCACACCCGTCATTTCCTGATATGATATATTGGCAAAGCCCAGCGCTGCTCCTTTAAAATAGTCTGACCGGTTACAGCCGCCCAGCTGCATGCCACCCAGTTTACCGGCATAGTTAAAGGGCGCAATAAAAAGTCCGTTAGCTTTTGTCTCCGCACTATTTACAATGCCACATATGTGCAGGCCATTCATAACCTTACTCACATTATACAGTCCGGTAACACTCATGCCGTTGCTCTGCATACCTATATTGTATACTGAGATGCCTAACCCGTTAAGCTTTGCATTGTGCATAAACCCCGCAGTAGAAATATGCAGCCCATTAACGGTAGCCGCTATGGTATCGTTACCCACACGCTCGGGGTCAAGAAATAGTATTATTAGTGGTGTAAGTGGGTTCAGCTCCAGGTTAAAGCCATTTACCTTTACCGGCCGGGTATCCTGTAGTGTAAGCGCAAAGCCCACACCCAGTGCCAGCCCATTAACCTGGTCTACTTTTTTGCCAAACGGCGTAAAGGCAAACATGCGCGGTTGCAGCGTATCGGCCTGCTGACCAAAGGCCGAAAGCGATAGTAATAAGATGATGAGAAGTTTTTTCATTTCTATTTTGATTTTAGTGGCAGAGTAGCAAAGAGGCAAAGTTTTTAGCTTCCTGTCATTTCGTTGCTGAGGCATAAAGGCAATTTCTCGCTACTGCTTTCCTCTTTGCCTCTTTGCTTCTTTGCCTCTTCCTCAAACAAAACTATTGTGATTACAGCAATTGCATTTGTGCCAATCAATTAATATAAATGCTACATTTGTGAAAATCGCAAATACATGGATAATCAGGATAAACTACTTAAAGCCATACGCCACTGCCTTAACGATAGCACATCTGTAATAGATGCCATAGCTACCGTGCTCAGCATCAGCTATGATGCCGCACACCGCCGCGTAAGCCAAAAGAGTAAGTTTAGTATTGAAGAAGCCATTGCCCTGTGCCAACATTATGGCCTGAGCATGGACGGGCTGTTTAGTGGGGAAAAGAAAGTAGTGGTAGAAAAAACCGCTGAAATTCGCACCATGGCCGATATGGCCGGGTACTTTAAGCACTCTGCCGAGAACATCAGTAGCTTTTTGGAGTACCCCGATGCTAAAATGTACTATTCTGCAAAAGACATCCCGTTGTTTTATACCATAGGCGGCACGCTACTCAGTAAGTTTAAGCTGTATGTATGGCTCAACCTGCTGGCCGGCACACAAAACCAGGAAGCCTTTGAGCACTTTACCGTAGATGCCTCGCTTATGCAGCATAGCGCAAAGCTAAAACAGGTATATGAAAATGTAGAAGTACACGAAATTTGGAACGATACCACCATAAACAGCACACTACAACAGTTGCTTTACTTTTTTCAGAGTGGGCTGTTAAGCCTGCCCAATGCCATACTGTTGTGCCAGGATCTTAAAACCATCCTTCAAACCGCCGAAGACCGCTGTTGCAATGGGCAAACCAACTTTAACCTGTATTATAACGAGTTGCTTATACTCAACAACAACGTACTGCTGAGTGCCCCTCAAAAAAAATCGCTGTTTGTGCCATATACCATGCTGGGCTATTTTATTACCGAAGATGCCGATACCTGCACTAATGCACAGTCGTTCTTTAGGCAGCAGCTTAAAAACTCAAAGTCGCTTAACCTTAGCGGCACGCGTGACAGGAAGGTGTTTTTTAACCGTGCCCATCAAAAGGTAGACTTATACATGCAGCGCATGCAGGCTGAGGCCGACCCGGCTTTTTAAATTTAAAAAAACCACGCAACCATTTCAATATAAAGGTATCTCTTATTAAAACCACCTTACTATGAAAAAAATCTTCCTCTTGGCGCTTGCCGCCGCCCTGTTTGTTTCGTGTTCTGATAATGACGACAGCACACCTGCCGAAAATCAAATGACGCTTAAAAAAACAGAAAAGTTCAGTCCCTCTTTATCCGCATATACATCTGGCCAGGAGGGCAGCCTAAAGCATGTGCAATATTATCAGGACAACCATATTGTGGCAGACAGCACTTTTAATGCCCAGGGCAATTTATATGGGCTGGTAGGACATACTTATACGGCAAATACTTACACCCGCCATTATACAGGTTTAGATCAGGTTGAAAGGGCTACCCAGTATACTTTTGATGATGAAGGAAGGCTTACACATGAACGGGATATACTAAATTACCCAGATGCTACAAACCTGCCTCCAAGCTTTGTATATAATACAAATGGCAGTATAAGCATGTATTATGTTGAACCTGACACAGGAAATTCATCTTTAGCACGAACGTTTTATACAAATGATGACGGATATATTACCGGCATAATATATTCTTCTGATATGTCTCAAACATTTTTATATGATGGGCTCAAAGTAGTTCAAAGCAATGTTACTTATGGCATAGATAATATCAATACAACTAATTACACCTATTATAACACTCCTGTCCCCGCAAACATGCAGCGCAGTGCTATAGAAATAAACAATTCATTTTTTATGTACGAGTCAAACCCTACCGATATGACTAATGACTTGGCTTATTATAGTAATGCCTATATAAAAACGTATGAAGGGTATCTTACTTTCGACAGCACATTTAATGAACAAAATTATATAACATATTCTAAAATTACCGGAAATATGTACCAGCTAACTCATGACAGTGAAACCCTTTACTACTACAATTAATAAAACACAATTGCTATGAAAGCAAGAAAGGGCAGGCGCATTAAAAACGCCTGCCTTTTTTTTGCACCCCACGCAACCTTTTAACATCATAACCGACTATAAATAAATTGCTGTGAAGAAAGGAAATAATACTGCCACAGGCACTCATGTAAAAAGGTGCGTGCGGCAAAATTTAAATGTAAGTAATGACGCTATAAACCGGTAAAATTGTTAGTTTTAACCTTACCTAAACAAGAGGCTTTGAATCTCGAAGATATTATAAAAGGCTGCATTAAAGGCAATGCTAAGGCTCAGGAACAGTTGTACCTGGCCTATAAAGGCGTACTTTATAGCCTGTGCCTTAAATACTGCCGCAACGAGGAAGAAGCCGAAGACAACCTGCACAACGCCTTTATTGAAATTTTTACCAGCATAGGCAAATACAAAAATGCAGGCTCGTTTGAAGGATGGATGAAACGCATTACCATCAACAAAGCAATAGACAGTTTTAAAAAGGCCACCCAGATGGTGCCCATAAAAGATAACCTGCCCGAGGATACTGATGTTACCGATGAGGAAATGAACCTGCCGGCAAACTTTATCCTTAACCTTGTGCAGCAGCTGCCAGACCAGTACCGCCTGGTGTTTAGTATGTATGAGTTGGATGGCTATTCGCACAAAGAAATTGCCGAAGCGCTGGGCATAACAGAGAGCACCAGTAAAAGCAACCTGCACCGCGCAAAGGCAACCTTAAAAGAAAAGATTAAAGCTAAGCAAAGCTTAGATAATTATAATGTGAGCAATGGAAAATAAGCAAGACATAGGCAAGGCTTTCCGCGATAAGCTCGATGGGTTTTATAAAGAACCTAACGATGCAGTATGGCAGAATATCAATGCTTCTTTGCAGCAAAATAAGCGTGGCGGTTTCCGCATGCCGTTTTGGGGCAGGGCTACAGCCATAGTGCTGGGGGTTATTATGCTGGCGGTGTTTACGCACCCGCTATGGCAGGATTATATGCCCGAGATAATAATTAAAATGCCCAATGATAAACCCGATGGTGCAACCGGTAACGGTACAAACGCAAATGGCACACAGCCATCTGCCACGGTTACCACCGGTACTGAATCTCCTGAACAACAAGAGAACACAAACACCACTACAACAGCAGGCGCTCCACGCTCACAGGATGCAGCCACTGTTTCAACGGATGGTGTAAATTCAAATGCAGTTCAGCAAAATAATTCAGCCACTAATAACAATAATGTTACTACAGGCAGCAATGCCACTGGTACAAATGTCAATAACACTACAGCCGTAGGGGCTTCAAACAAAAACAGCATCAAGACTGCTGCTACTGCAAACGGTTTGGCTTCTGGTAAAATTCATAGTAACAATACTAAAGCAGGTCAGCAGGCTACAGGTAAACCGTTACAAAACAATCGTGGTGTGGCTTCAAACAAAGCCAATAGCACCTCTGCTGTAAAGGGCCCGTCTGCAACAACAAATAAACATGCAGCCAGTAACACTATTGCTAATAACAACAACGCTGCCGCTAAAACCAAAGTTGCAAATAATAATTCTGCCACAGTAGCTAAACCTACAACGGGCAATACAACTGCTACCACAAATAGCAACAACAACGCTACTGCTAAAACCAAAGTTGCCGAAGGTAATTCGGCCACAGCCGCTATAAGCACAACCGGCAATACAACTGCTACAGCAAACAATAGCCAAAGCCAAAAAGCAGCCACATCGGTCGGAAGCACTACTAAAACTGCCGGTGCAAAAGCCCAAAACACTAAAGATATTAATATACTGTATAGTGCAGGCAACTACCCTACCATTACTAAAGCCCTTGCAGACAGCCTTGTGCTGGCACAAAAAGCTATAGATTATAAAGAGAGTAAAGAGCGTACCTATGCTAAACCTGCTTTTACAGCAGCAGATAGCCTTACCGGCGGCGATGGTTACAGTAAAGGGTTTTATGTATTTGCTTATGTGGCGCCGTCTAACTATAAATTTGGCGAAAGCACATCGGTCATAGATCCATCGCTTAACAGCAACGCCAGCTCTGCCGAAACTTCAACCAACTTTGGTGCCTATGTAGGGTATGAGTTCAGCAGCCAGTTTAGCCTGCGTGCAGGTATATCAAGCACTAAAATGGTCCAAAATACCGGCAATGTTACACTTGGCGGTAACTACAGCGGTGTTGATTACACCAATGGCATGGATAATACCTCGGCCAATATAGCCTTGGGCGGAGGCCCCGTTACACTGCGCCAAAAAAGCACTTTTATAGAAGTGCCTATAGAAGCAACCTATGCCATGTTTGGCACTCGTGCCGACCTGTATTTTAAAGGTGGTTTCAGTACACTTTTCCTTCAGGATAACGAGCTGTATGCACAAAACAACCAGGGCAGCGTGCTTTTAGGCAGCCTTAACCATACTAAAGATTTTAGCATGAGCGGTAACCTGGGCATTGGGTTTTATTACAAATTTACCCGCGAGCTACAGCTTAATGTAGAGCCGGGCGTTAAATACTATTTTAATACGTTTGATAATGTAAGCCCGTGGTCGTTAAGTGTGCAGGCAGGCTTGCTTTACAGATTTTAATACGATTATTTTTTTGAAAGTAATAGTTTACAGATGAGTTAGTTTTTAAAAGCCCTGCTTTACTGCGGGGTTTTTGTTTTTGACAACATTGGTAAAATAATTTATATATTTTCAATTAAAACAAAAAGAATATTAAATTTGCCTATATATACAATCTTATGAAATTACTTTCAGTAAAATATACAAATAGCGAACAAGAATGGGATTTTGAAAAAGTGACTTTTTTTGATTTAACTTTATTAGTAGGTGTTTCCGGCGTTGGTAAAACGCAAATATTAAGAGCTATTTTCAATTTAAAAAACATTGCAACTGGTTCAAGTGCTAATGGTGTAAGTTGGGAAATTCAATTTCAGACTTTAAAAGGGAATAAATATATTTGGAAAGGAGAATTTGAAACTATAAAATCAAACGATAATCCATTAGCAGATCTTTTTGAAAATGAGGATGAAAAACCCAAACCAAAAATAATTCAAGAATCAATCTTCCTGAACGATAATTTAATTATTAGTCGTGATTTAAATAAATTCATATTCGACAATAGCGAAATGCCGAAATTGAGTTCTACAGAAAGTGCTATTAGCATATTAAAAGAAGAAGATTTAATCAAAGATGCTTTCGAGAACTTTAAACTAATCATATTTAGAGATCACACTCAAAAAGCTGGTATTAAATTAGGGAATTTAAGCATTGAAAAACTTAAAAATAAATACCAAAAATTTGAAGATGTAAAAGAAAGTGACTTAGATACACTTCATAAATTAGCTTTAATATATGATATTTCCAAATCGACTTTTGAATCTATAAAAAATCAATTTATTGAAATATTCCCGCAAATAGAAGATGTTAAAGTTGAACCCATTAAAGAAAATGAATTTTCTAATTTTGTTCTAGAAGTAACTGTAATACAAGTAAAAGAAAAAGGAGTAAATAAATGGATTCCTCAAAATAGGATATCGTCTGGTATGTTGCGGACATTAATACATATCGCTGAAATGTATTTATGGAATGATGGTACCGTGATTTTAATTGATGAGTTTGAAAATAGTTTAGGGGTCAATTGTATCCACGTACTTACTGACGATCTAATTTATGCAAATAATAATATTCAATTTGTAGCAACAAGTCATCATCCATATATTATAAATAAGATTCCATATGAGTATTGGAAAATTGTTACTAGAAGTGGTGGAAATATAAAAACTTTTGATGCAAAAGATTTTAATATGGAGAAATCACATCATGACCGTTTTTTAAGCCTCATAAATCATCCCTATTATAAAAATGGAGTAGTATAAAATGAATTTATACATTATTTTAGAAGGAGAACAAACTGAAACAATAGTTTACCCTGCGTGGATAAAACACATCTTACCAAATTACACTAAAGTAGATTTTGAATATAGTGCTAAAGAAAATAATTTTTATATTTTTTCTGGAGGAGGAATTCCTTCTATTTACAACCATGTAGTTAATGCTATAAAAAATATTAACGATAACCCCATTTATAATAAACTGATAGTATGTTTAGATGGTGAGGAAATTGGATATGATGCACGCATAGCCAAAGTTAATAAAACAATTGATGAATCAGGTATTAAACTTACAGATGATTGTCAACTTCATATAATTGTTCAAGATGCCTGTATTGAGACTTGGTTTTTAGGCAATCGAAAGATTTTCAAAAGAAACCCTCAGAGTTTATTACTTCGAGAATATATTAATCATTATAATGTACTTACTCTAGATCCAGAAAATATGGGAAATTATACCCATAAAAACAAAGCCAGATTTCATATTGAGTATTTACGTGAAATTTTTAAAGAGCAAAATTTAATCTATAAAAAAAATCGCCCCGAAGAAGTTACAAATGAGAAATACTTAAATGAATTAATATCAAGGAACAAGGAAACTAATCATCTAGTAAGCTTCTCCATTTTTATTGAGTTATTATTTCAGATTAAGGATTTCAAAAACTTTAACTAAACTTTTTTTCGCCCACTTTGTAACCTTTTCTCCATTCGCTACGTATAACTACTGAATATTTTATAATAACTCAGGAATTTTACATGAGACAGTTAAAAATTACAAAGCAGGTAACCAACAGGGAAACTGCTTCATTAGACAAGTACCTTCAGGAAATTGGAAAAGTAGACTTGATTACGGCAGATGAGGAGGTAGAACTGGCACAACGCATTAAAGCTGGCGACCAAAAAGCTCTTGAAAAACTTACTAAAGCTAACCTTCGTTTTGTGGTTTCGGTTGAAAAACAATACCAAAACCAAGGCT
>JAZKDS010000052.1:20457-22856 GCA_040387455.1 Bacteroidota bacterium | reverse complement strand
AAATATAAATAGTCTACTAAATTAGTAGACTATTTGAGTAAAAAATTATCAACCCTTGGGTTGATAATTTTATAATATTGATTTACAGCTTATTCAGCATCTTCATCCTTGTCCGGTTTAACAGGATATTTACCAAATTTAGGTGCTAATTTTGATATTTTGTAGGGTTTATAAGAGAATTTGTTAGACAAAGCTATCATGGTTACGGTATCGCCTTTAAGCGTTACATATGATGTTGTGTTGCCATGCCACCAACCATTGTGGTAAAACAGCTTTTCGCCGGTAACCCATTCGTGCAGGCGTATGCCCAAGCCGTAGTTCCTTTCGCCCTTGTGCTCATAGCTGTAGCCTTGAAAAACCTGCTTAAGTAGCTTAGGATCAAGGAAATTTTTAGAATAAGTGGACAAATCAAACTTAAGCATGTCGCGCGGGGTAGAGTAGATGTTCTTATCGCCATAGATATTATCCAGGAAATCAAAGCCATACAGTACATTATTACCTTTATATGATTGTGATGCCCGACCTCTATCTTTATCATAATCAAACACATACGTATTCTTCATACCTAATGGCTCGAATACAATCTTTTTCATGGCATCGCGGTAGTTCATCTTTGTAACCTTCTCAATTACAAGGGCCAGCATGGTATAATTGGTATTGCAATAGCCAAACTTTTTATCCGGCTTAAAGTACAGGTCAAATTTGTGCTTTGCCAGCAGGTTTAGTACATCCTGATTGTTCATCATGCTGCGATCCCAAATCTCCTTACTATCAGAGAAATAGGCGTAGTTAGGTAGCCCACTACGGTGGTTAAGCAGCATTTTTATGGTAATATCCTCGTATGGAAATTCGGGTAAAATGGTTTGCACGCGCTCGTCTAAACTTAACTTGTTCAGGTCGATAAGCTTAAGTATAACAGCTGCCGTAAGTACCTTACTTACAGAGGCCAAGTGTATGGGGGTGTCTTTGGTAATTTCGGTTTTATCCTGGCGATTGGCATAGCCACCGTAGGTTTCAAACAGAATGGTACCATTTTTTGCCACCAGGAAACCGCCGCTTAAATCATCTTTAGGCCAGTTATGGTTATAAAAGGCCTGAATAGCGCTTCGCTTGCCATTAATGTACTCCTGCGATGGCTTTTTGAGCTTAATATCCAGTGGTGTAATATGCAGAACAGTATCTTTTTCAAAAGTCTTGTTATTGTCTGCCAGTGTTTTATCTTCCTTTTTGCAAGAAGCCAGCAATAATGCCAGTATATAGGGTGTAAGTCGTAAAAATCTCATGTTTGTGGAAACGTAAAACCGCAAATATAACCAAACATTACTTTTGGCAAAGGCTTTTTGTATAGTGTTAACAGTTAAAATTTAGATTTTATTGTCGTGAGAAACTTAATATTTTGACTTGCAGAAGGTTTGCGTTTTATGACCCATTTTATTTGATGGCAATTATAAAAAATGCCTATTTTTACGGTAAATAATTATGACCGATGGACAAAATACAATGGAAAACCGCTAAGGAATTTGAAGATATAACCTATAAAAAATGTAATGGTGTGGCGCGAATAGCCTTTAACAGGCCTGATGTGCGCAATGCCTTTCGCCCAAAAACTACATCAGAGCTGTACCAAGCATTTTATGATGCCCAGGAAGACACATCTATAGGTGTGGTGCTGCTTAGCGCAGAAGGACCATCGAGCAAAGACGGCATATATTCATTTTGCAGCGGCGGAGACCAAAAGGCACGTGGCCATCAGGGCTATGTGGGCGATGACGGCATGCACAGGCTTAATATACTTGAAGTGCAGCGCCTTATACGCTTTATGCCTAAAGTTGTTATTGCAGTAGTACCGGGTTGGGCAGTAGGTGGCGGGCACAGCCTGCACGTAGTGTGCGATCTTACCCTTGCCAGTAAAGAACATGCTATATTTAAACAGACCGATGCCGATGTTACCAGCTTTGACGGTGGTTATGGCTCGGCTTACCTTGCTAAAATGGTAGGGCAAAAACGTGCCCGAGAGATATTTTTCCTTGGGAGGAACTATTCTGCACAGGACGCCTATGATATGGGTATGGTTAACGCTGTTATACCACACGCTGAACTTGAAGACACTGCGTACAGCTGGGCCCAGGAAATACTGGATAAATCGCCTACATCTATCAAGATGCTTAAGTTTGCCTTTAACCTTACCGATGATGGTATGGTGGGCCAGCAGGTGTTTGCCGGTGAGGCCACACGCCTTACCTACATGACTGAAGAAGCCAAAGAAGGACGTGATGCTTTTCTTGAGAAGAGGAAACCTAACTTTAGAGATATCAAGTGGATACCATAAACAGGTATTTATAATTCAAGGTTAAACGTTAGAACCGCAACTTTAAATACGAAAGAACTAAGTATTGGAA
>JAZKDS010000052.1:18012-20445 GCA_040387455.1 Bacteroidota bacterium | reverse complement strand
TGATACCCTGCAACTGCCACGCTTTGAAGAAGTAGCGCTAACGCCTTTGCATTCGTCTTATATCAAAATAATATGGCTCAATATTGCTACAATATTTGGGCTTACAGCTGTCGCCGCAGGGTTTGGTTTTTATTTTATTGAAGAATTACAGCCCAACTGGTTGCTAATAACTATAGGTTATAGTGTTGTATTGATACTTACCATACTTATACAGGTTATCAGCCTCAGGAACAAGGGGTTTGCATTCCGCACTCACGATGTTATTTACCGCAGCGGCGCCATTGCTACTACAACTACGATTATACCTTATAATCGCGTACAGCATGTAGCTTTGCATGAAGGGTTAATATCCAGGAAACTGGGCCTTGCAACCGTAGAAGTATTTACGGCTGGTGGCACAGGCAGCGATATAAAAATACCCGGCCTTGATAAAGAGCATGCCGAAGCTATAAAACAATTATTAGTTGGCAAAATACAAAAAGAACAGGCCGATGAAGAATGATTTCAGTAAGCCGCAGCGGCAGTCGCTGTTGGGTATAGTGGTCATGTTTGGCGATACGCTGCAAAGCAGTATCAGGGCATTGTTCCCTATATTAATTATTACTTTACTGCGCCCGGGTTCAAATAAAACAGTTATAGCACTAATAACCTTTGGTTTAGCGTTAGTAGTGGCATTGATAGTAGGGTATCTTAAATACCTCAATTTTACCTTTTTTGTAGATACCAAAAACGATGAGTTTGTGGTGCGTAAAGGCATCCTGAACAAAACACGTATTGCTATTCCACTGGATAAGATTCAAAATGTAAATATCAACCAGTCGCTTTTACAGCGTATTGTGCGGGTACATGGCCTGGAGGTAGATACGGCTGGCAGTAACAAGAAAGAAGTTACCATAAAAGCCATAAGCCACGCGCAGGCGCTTTCATTAAAAGAAATGTTGCTTGAGGGTGCTAAAGGCGAAGAAGTTACTGATGGAGAAGTCCTTGAGGCACGTGAGCAAAAACTGCATCCGTTTATAGAAGTAAGCCTGATGAGTCTTTTAAAAACAGGTATAACCTCTAATTACATTCGTAGCTTTGGTTTATTGCTGGCTTTTTTAATATCTACTTTTCAGTATGTAGATGATGTGGTAAGGGCTGCAGATTATAACAAAAACCCTCTGGATGATTATCTTGACCCTAATTTATTATTGAGGTTTGTAGTCTTTATAGTTGTTGGCGTAATGTTCCTGGTGCTTATTATAAACTTATGCCGCACCATCATAAAGTATTACAACTTTAGGGTAACCAAACAAAACGATTCACTATTGCTTTCTTACGGATTGATAAGTACGCGCAATACCATCATTAAGCCACAAAAAGTGCAAATGGTAGCTGTGGGCCGTAATTATTTCCAGAAAAAATTCAATATAAACGACGTAAAGATTCGTCAGGCGTCAGATCTTGAAGCAAATGGTCAGGAACAACGCAAATCGGCCATTGAAATACCGGGCTGTAATAATGAGGAAAGAGATGTGCTGCTACAGTTTTTGCTTGGCGAAATACCGCAAAAAGGTGAAATGCTAAAGCCAAATTATCGCAGGCTGGTGCTTAATATTTTTAAGGTAATTGTTATACCGGTAGGGCTATACTTTTTGTTTGCCCTCTATATTACGTCAGAAGCTTATGAGTATGTGTATATACTACCGTTTTACATTGGTATAATGGGGCTGCTCATAGGGTTTGGCTACCGTAACTACAGGCTTTTTGTAAATGATAAATTTATTGTAAAGCAAAGCGGTGCATGGGATATTGATAATGAATTTGTTGCGCCACATAAAATACATACTATAAAAACACACCAGTATTTTTGGCAAAAGGGTGCCGATGTAGGAAGCGTTGTTTTATACACTGCCGGTGGCAATATGAGCTATGGTGTGGCCGATTTTAAAAGGCTACACAGTTATATAAACTACTGGCTTTATCAGGTGGAGACAACCAATAAGCACTGGATGTAGGCCGGTTAAAATTTAAAGATTGAAGAATTTAAAGATTAAAAATTAAATGTCAAATACAAAAGCGTGGCTTCAGGCCGCACGTTTACGCACACTTCCCTTATCAGTGTCAGGCATACTGGTGGGCAGTTTCTATGCTTTTTCACAGGGATTTATCGATTGGGGCATACTTAGCCTGGCATTGGTAACAACCCTTGGTTTACAGGTGCTTTCTAATTTTGCCAATGATTATGGCGATGGGGTTAAGGGTACTGATAATGAGCATCGCATAGGCCCACAACGCGCCATACAAAGCGGTGCCATAACGGTACAGGCCATGAAAAAGGGTATTATCATTACATCACTGCTTACACTTGTTGCTGCAATAATCCTAATATACATTTCCTTTGGCAAAGAAAATTTCACGTATTCAGTTTTCTTTTTCTTCTTAGGATTGGCA
>JAZKDS010000052.1:7394-18002 GCA_040387455.1 Bacteroidota bacterium | reverse complement strand
TTGCTGCGGCTATTAAATATACAGTAGGTGGCTCAGCTTACGGCTACAGGGGACTGGGCGATTTATTTGTGTTTATATTTTTTGGTTTGGTTAGTGTTATAGGCTGCTACTTTTTATTTGCTAAAAATATTGATGCCCTTATCCTGATTCCTGCCATAACAGTGGGCCTGCTTAGTGTTGCGGTACTTAACCTTAACAACATGCGCGACCAGGTAAGCGACGCCATGAGCGGCAAGAACACATTAGTGGTTAAAATGGGAGCTAAGTCAGCTAAATTTTATCATTACAGCATCATTATCGTTGCACTCGGGCTAATATTGGTTTTTGCTGTTCTGAATCATTTTAAGCCGGTACAATACATTTTCCTGATAGCTTACATACCATTTTTACTTCACTTAAAAACTGTGGCAAAAAACACCGTACCAAGAGATCTTGACCCTGAACTGAAAAAAGTGGCTCTGGGTACATTTTTTCTTTCGGTGCTGCTTTGTGTGGCATTTCAACTTTAAACAACAAACTACAAATACCTAAAATTATGAAGATTACATTTTACGGCCACGCCAGCCTGGGCATAGAAACTAATGGAAAAACTATTATTGTAGACCCATTTATTACCGCTAATGAATTGGCCAGCCATATTAACATAAACGATCTTAAGGCTGATTATATATTGCTTACACACGCCCATGGCGACCACGTGCTTGATGTAGAGGCTATTGCTAAAAACACAGGCGCTACTATAGTATCTAATGCGGAGATTGCTACGTATTATGCTAATAAAGGCTTTACATCGCACCCTATGAACCATGGTGGCAGCTGGCAGTTTGATTTTGGCAAGGTTAAATATGTGAATGCCATACATTCAAGCTCTTTTCCTGACGGCACTTATGGTGGCAACCAGGGTGGCTTTGTAATTGAAGCCGATAAAAACATATATATAGCCGGCGATACAGCTCTTACCTTTGATATGAAGCTTATACCGTTACGTACAAAGCTTGACCTGGCTATATTTCCGTTAGGTAATAACTTTACCATGGATGCCGAAGATGCAGTTATAGCGGCTGATTTTGTGGAGTGCAACAATGTATTGGGCTACCATTTTGATACTTTTGGCTATATTAAAATAGACCATCAAGCTACTGAAAAGCTTTTTACTGATAAAGGCAAACAACTGACGCTTTTAGAAATTGGCTCTTCAATAGAACTATAATTTTCTGATAAGAATTCCATTAATTTGCAATCATAATTTGTGTAAATTAGTGGAATTCTTGTCTTTTTTATTCATAATTAAATGAAAGCCACCTATCAAAAATATACTCTCAATTTTAAACGTCCCAGCGGTACTTCGCGTGGGATAATGACTGATAAAGAAACCTGGTTTATTATACTTGAAAAAGATGGTAAAAAGGTGATAGGGGAGTGTGGTATATTGCGCGGCCTGAGTATTGATGACCGCCCTGATTATGAAGAAAAATTGCAATGGACTTGTGAAAACATCCATTTGGGCGAAGATAAATTATGGGAAGCGCTTATAGAATTTCCTTCGATACAATTCGGGCTCGAAACAGCGTTCAGGTCGCTTGTGGCCGATAATCCGTTTGAAATATTCCCTTCTGCTTTTACTGTGGGAGAAGATAATATATCCATAAACGGGCTTGTATGGATGGGTGATGAAGCCTATATGAAGCAACAGATTGAAGACAAGATTGCACAGGGTTTTAGCTGTATAAAACTAAAAATTGGCGCTATAGATTTTAATCGTGAATTGGCACTGCTGGATTTTATACGACAAAATTTCAGTCCTGACCGGATGGAAATAAGAGTAGATGCTAATGGTGCTTTTGCTGAAAATGATGCTTTAAATAAATTAAATCAATTATCTATATATAAGTTACATAGCATTGAACAACCTCTAAAGCAATATCAAATACAGGCTATGGCACAGCTATGCCTTGACACACCTTTACCTATAGCGCTTGATGAGGAACTGATAGGTGTTTTTAACGTTGAAGATAAAGAGTTTCTGCTTCAAAAAATAAAGCCGCAGTATATTATTTTAAAGCCTAGTTTGGTTGGCGGATTCCGTGGTTGCAGTGAGTGGATAGCCCTTGCCGAAAAACACAATATTGGCTGGTGGATAACTTCGGCGTTAGAGAGTAATGTTGGTCTTAATGCCATTGCCCAATGGACATACCTACAAAATAATCCGATGCCTCAGGGCCTTGGTACTGGTGCATTATATACCAATAATTTTGATAGCCCACTGGTTGTTAAAAATGGTGAGCTTTGTTATGATGCTTCCTTAAATTGGGATGTAAATATCCTGTAATATAAGGCGTCTATAATAGGAAATAAGCAATAACCTTAATATATTTACAAGACATTTACATAAACAAGACAACGCAATGAGTTATTATCAGGTTCAAAGCTTAGAACAATATTTTAAACACTATAATAAATCTGTACGCGAGCCCAGAAAATTTTGGGACAAAATAGCCGATGAAAACTTTACATGGTACCAAAAATGGGACAAAGTTGTAGAGTTTGATATGCAGGAGGCTGAAATAAAATGGTTTATAAATGCTAAGGTAAATATTACTAAAAACTGTATTGACCGTCATTTAGCACGCAGGGGCGAAAAAACAGCCATAATTTTTGAACCTAATAATCCAGGCGAAGAGGCTCAACATATTACTTATACACAGTTGTATGAGCGTGTAGCAAAAATGGCAAACGTATTGCGCGATCAAGGCATTAAAAAAGGAGACAGGGTATGTATATACCTGCCCATGATACCTGAACTTGCTGTAAGTGTATTAGCCTGTGCCAGGATAGGCGCAGTGCATTCAGTAATATTTGCCGGATTCTCTGCATCGGCAGTAGCTGCAAGAATTAACGATTGCGAATGCAAAATGGTTATTACATCTGATGGTGGTTTCCGTGGCAATAAAATTATTGACCTTAAAGGTATTGTAGATGAGGCACTTAAAACTTGCCCAACAGTTGAAAATGTACTTGTTGTTAAACGCACCAATGCTGATATAAATATGCAGGAAGGTCGCGACCAGTGGCTTCAGCCTTTATTAGATGTGGCTGTGCCCAATAATGTGGCTGAAATTATGGATGCCGAAGACCCTTTGTTTATACTATATACATCGGGCTCAACCGGTAAGCCAAAAGGCATGCTGCATACAACAGCGGGTTATATGGTATATTCTGCATATACATTTAAAAATATATTTGCTTACGAAGAAAATGATGTATACTGGTGTACTGCCGATATTGGCTGGATTACCGGACATTCATACATATTATATGGCCCTTTATTAAACGGCGCTACCACCATTATTTTTGAAGGTATACCATCTTACCCTGATTTTGGCCGTTTTTGGGAAGTAATTGATAAGCATAAAGTAACACAGTTTTATACTGCACCTACAGCTATCCGTTCACTTGCTAAAGAAGACTGGGCCTGGGTAGACAAGCACGACCTTACATCACTTAAAGTTATTGGTTCTGTAGGAGAGCCTATAAACGAAGAAGCATGGCACTGGTATAATGACCACGTAGGAAAAAAGAAATCTCCTATTGTAGATACCTGGTGGCAAACCGAAACTGGTGGCATCATGATATCTCCGCTTCCGTTTGTAACACCTACCAAGCCTACTTATGCTACATTGCCTTTACCTGGTGTACAGCCGGTACTGATGGATGAGCTGCGTAATGAAATAGAGGGCAATCAGGTAGTAGGAAGCCTATGTATTAAATTCCCGTGGCCCGGTATGGCGCGTACTATATGGGGAGACCACCAAAGGTTTAAGGATACTTATTTTAGCAAATATCCCGGAAAATACTTTACAGGAGACGGTGCCCTTCGTGATGAAGTGGGTTATTATCGTATAACCGGCCGTGTAGATGATGTGGTTATTGTAAGTGGCCATAACCTGGGTACTGCACCTATAGAAGATGCTATTAATGAGCATCCATCTGTAGCTGAATCTGCGATTGTGGGCTTTCCACATGATGTTAAGGGTAATGCATTATATGGTTTTATTATTTTAAAAGAAGCTGGTGCATGGAGAAACCAGGATAACCTTGTAAAAGAAATAAACGAGCATATTTCAAGCCACATAGGTCCTATAGCCAAACTTGACAAAATACAATTTGTATCGGGACTGCCTAAAACACGTTCGGGTAAAATCATGAGGCGTATACTTCGCAAAATTGCTGAAGGAGACTTTAGCAACTTTGGTGATACCTCTACTTTATTAAACCCTGAAATTGTAGAAGAAATTAAAAACGGAAAACAATAATTTATACCAATGGCGCTCTAAAGGCGCCATTTTTTATACTTATGAAAGATTTTTTCAAAGAAATGCTGCAGTATACAATGCATTTTAACCAAGCTATTATTGAGCAGTTAACCGCTAATGATATACATCCCGAAAAAGCAGTATTGCTGCTTAACCATACTCTCAATGCTCATGAAGTTTGGAATGCTCGAATAAAAGGGGAGGAGTGCAAAACAGCGATTTGGGGAATAAGGCCAATAGAAGATTTGAGTAAAATTAATACCGAGAATTATAAAGAATCTTTACAAATAATTGATTTCTATGATTTTGATACAATAATTGAATATACAAACAGTAGTAATAAGTCTTTTAAAAATACAGTTAAGGATATTTTGTTTCATGTAATAAACCATTCTACATATCATAGAGGTCAAACAGCAACCGATGTAAAGCAATATGGTATTACACCACTACTTACAGATTATATTTTTTTTAAAAGGGACTCTAATTAATACCAAGCTTTTTCTTAAGCTTTAAAAATACAACTGCTGTGGTATAAGCATTGCCCGATGCTGTATTGCGTTCACTCTTATCAATTTTAAGTGCATCGCAAACTTCGTCAAGAGTAGTTTTAGTATCTTCAGATAAGTCTTTCCAACGTTGATACAATACATTTGTATCCATATAGGGGTTTTTTATACGGCCCAGATCAAGGCGTTTTAAGGCCTGATTTATCATTTCTATATCAAGATTTACATTATGTCCTACAAGGGTAGCATCTTTTATAAAATTTAAAAACTGTATCATGGCTTCTGCTTCTACCACTTTTTCAGGGCCGTAATTACGTGCACTACTTTGTCCTGCAATAGATTGTGATGCAAATTGATCTTGTTGTATGTAGACCTCTAAAAAGTCACCGGCTAAAATTGCAGGCCCAACTACGCCAATAGCGCCTAAGGCAATAACAACATCTACTCTAAAATCAAGTCCGGAGGTTTCCATGTCAAAAACTACATAGCGTTTTACAGCACCTTCTTTCTCATCTTCAAAAACAGAAAGATAGTTTTTCCAAAACTGTGGCGTGCTGCCGCCTGTAAGCCATTCAAGTGCCATATTTAATTTATAGAGGTTATTGAAAAACGACTCTTTATAATATCCTGAACCTCGCTAATAGGCTGAAAGCAGTTTTTAAGCTTTACTTTATCTATTTTAGATAATTCATTTATATTCAAGTACCTACCGTTTGAACTGTTTATTAGCCCTACTTCTGTACGGAAGTGTTGCAGCACATTAAAAGCTTCAGCACACTCATCATATAAATCGCCATGTTGTGGCTCTATTTCTGCCAGCTTTTTAAAACGGTGGTATGTATTTGTAACTTCTATAAGCCCCTGGCTTAAAGCCAATACCCGGGCGGCATCAATAAGAGGTTCTAGGGCACGTGCTTTAATATCAAAGCTATCTTTGTGCTCGCCATCACTTTCTACTAAAAATTGCCTAAAAAATCCAAGCGGAGCAGGATTTTTAAGAGTATCTGCTGCTAAAAAAGCAAAGAACTTTTTATTACGGCTTATGTTATTACTTATAGTTTCAGTAAGTGCATCTTCAATTGCCGGAAAACCATAAATAAAATCGAAATCAAAAAACAGCGTACTTATTTCAACACCTTTTGCAGCAGGTGTATTTATCCATGCATTATATTGCTTTATCCAATCAGTTAATGACTTACACCATTGCGGATTCCTCGCCATAATATTGTGTGGCGAAAATTCATAACCTACCTTGTTAAGAGAGTCTGTAACCAATTCTGCAAGCTCTACAAAATAGCGTTTTACACTATCATACTGCTGTGGTTCAACATCTTCAAACACAAGTGCATTATCCTGATCAGTTAGTAAAAGTTGTTCTTTACGTCCCTGGCTGCCAATGTTAACCCATGTAAAACGTACCGGTGGCGGTGTACCTATTTTTTCTACTGCGAGTTCAATAGCCCTACGGGTAAGAGCTATATTTATTTCGGCTACAATATTAGAAATATGTGAAATAGGTATATTTTTATCTATCGAGTTCTGTATAAGGTCAGTAAGCTTTTCGCGTACATATTTTAACTCTTTATTATTAGTTGCCCTACGGGTTTGTTTCAGTAACACACCCGGTGTATTGGCTTGTGCAGCCACAACGTCATGCTCAGAAATTATGCCACTTACCGTAGACTTATCTGTGCCATCTCGTGTAACGCAAAGGTGACCTACATCATGCTTAAGCATAATCATTTGGGCTTCTGCTACAGATATGTTTTCGGGTACTGTAATAACCGGGCTTGTCATAACATCACTGGCAGTGGCCGTAATAGGGAAGAGGCCTGTTGCAATTTTTGAACGCAGGTCTCGGTCCGTTATAATACCAATGGGCAATTGATCCTGTTGTATAATAACACTGCCTACAGCACTGTTTGCCATTGTTTTAGCAATAAACATAAGCACGTCATCTGCATTAGCAGTAATAGGATTTCTTGTGTATTTTATAGGTTGAAAGTACTGTATATCGGCTACTTGCTCACTAAAAATTGTATTTTCGGCCAATAGTTTCCCGCTACGTTCCTTATCATACGGATTACGGGTTTGCGAGGCAAAGCTTTCAAGTAAAAACTCGAGTACTTTAGGATTTTGAGATATAAATGGCCTAAATACATCTATAGGGATACCATAGATAATGGCTTCTTCGCGTGCGCGAGCTGTCATCAAGTAGTTATTTTTGGCAAAAAAAGGCCTAAGACCTAATATATCGCCTTCATCACATTTATCTACCAACGTTTCTTCGGCATCAGATGTAAGGGATAGCCCTACAGCACCATCTTTAACAATATAAAAATCAGGATGTGTAGCATCTCCTCCACGAAAAAGAACCTGACTTTTTTCCAGGTAAATAATTTTAGTATGTTTTGCAACATCTAATAAGTCGGCAGGAGTAAGGCTGCTAAAAGGCGGGTAATGCTTTAAAAAATCGGCCACTGCCTGAGCCACAGGATTATCCATCATTAATGTATTTACGGCTAAAATTACTGTTTTTATAAATTGTATAAAAGAAAATGATTACAGCAATTTTATAAAGGTTTGTTAAAATTGCAATTATTGATAATAGGTTACTAATTTTACATAATAACAAACTAAAAATAAATTTATGAAGTTTACAGCTAAAATTGCCCTTTTTGTGGTTATGCTTGCATCATCACTTACAAATGCTCAAGATAAAAAACCTGCAAGCCCGGCGGCTACAGCAACCGGAAAAGTAAATGGTGCAAATATTACCATCAACTATAGTAGCCCAGCTGTTAAAGGGCGTACAATTTGGGGAGAACTAGTACCTTATAGCCAGGTATGGCGCGCAGGTGCTAATGATGCAACAACTTTTGAAACGGATAAAGCCATTACAATTGAAGGTAAAGAACTACCTGCAGGTAAGTATTCTTTTTTTGTTATTCCTGAAAAAGATAATAAAGCCACAATTATTTTTAATACGGAGGCTAAACAATGGGGAGCTTATAAATATGATGCCACTAAAGATAAATTACGCGTAAGTGTACCTATAACAAAATCTAAAACAATTACAGAAAGCCTAACATACAAAGTTGCATCTAACAATGTTTCTTTAAACTGGGAATATGCGGTGTTTTCTTTTGGAATTAAGTAATATATTAAATTTAGATATTAAGCACTGCCATAAGCGGTGCTTTTTTATTATAGACAATTGTATATGTCTTTATGATATTTTCTATTTTACATAATATATATTATAGGTCAAACTATAAACATTAAAGGGTAGTTGCTATGAGGTCAATTTTACAATAAAATTATTATAAAAGCTTGTTTGGTTAGAATAAAAAACCCTGTGCTATTACACAGGGCCTAATTTAAATCTGAATATGAATATGATTTATTGTTTTACAATCTTTTTACTGGCTGAGCTATTGCCTGAATATAATTTTATTAAATAAATACCTGAATTTAAACTATTGATATCTGCGCTAAAAATTCCTGTTGATTGTTTTGTATCAAAACTTTTAACCAAGCGCGCATTAATATCGTAAAATTCAACTTTATCAATATTATATCCGGTAGCATTAATGTTCACTATGCCATGTGTAGGGTTTGGATATAAATCAATTGCATGAGATAAATTTTGATCTACACCCGCAAACTGGCAATAATTTTCAGGGTCTTCAACTGTAACTATTGCTGTTTCAGTAGAGGTATTTCCATAATTATCTGTTACAGTTAAAGTTACTGTGTTTTCACCTATATTTTCACAGGTAAATATCTGATTATCTAAACTATAGCTTGATATACCACAATTATCAGTAGATCCGTTATTTATATCCATAGCAGTTATAGATATTATAGTAACCTGCGGTAAGTGAATTATAATATTTTGCGTAATTACTACTGGTGCTGTAGCATCTTCAACAGTTACAATTGCTGTAGCGGTATCTACATTACCATCTATATCTACAACTGTTAATGTAACGCTATTTTCTCCCAAGTCTTCACATGTAAAAACTGATTTGCTTAAAGTAAAAGATGCTATACTACAATTGTCTAAAGATCCGTTATTAACATCTTCGGCAGTAATTACGGCCTGGCCATCTTCATCAATTTCAATAGTAAAGTTTTGAGCAATAGCTTCAGGAGCTATAACATCTACAACATTAACAATAACCGGTACTGTAGTTGTATTTGTACCATCTGATACAGAAAACTGTATTGTATTTTCGCCTAAATCTTCGCAGGTAAAGCTACTTGTATTTATAGTATAGGTAAGATTTGTACAGTTATCCGTAGAGCCGTTATTTATTTGTGCTGCGTTAATTGTAGCTATACCATCTTCATCGAGTTCAGCAATAATTACATCCTGTGTATGTGCCACCGGTGCATCATCATCGGTTACTATTACATTAAATGAACAGGTTGTTGTTACATTATCTTCATCGGTTACAGTAAAAGTATTGATTGTTGTGCCTATAGGAAACAATTCACCACTTTCAAGGCCGGCCGTTTGCACTACTGTAGCTGTTGGTATTGCAACCGTAAGTGATGCATTTGTAATCGCAGTACCAAAATTTCCTGCCCAGAACTCTGCATCATCGCCTGTATGCTGAAAGAAAACTTTCCTCACACCTGCCGGATATCCTGTAAAAACGTGTGTTACTGTTTGCCAGTTAACCGTACCTGTAAGGTTACCTGTTGTCCAGGTTGCTAAAACATTATTAGCCTCTCCCCTTAATTCAATAGTAAGTTTATAAATATCAGAAGGATTATTAGATGTGCCTTTATAATCTTCAGAGACTGTAATGGCTGGCATCGTATCCATATAGGTATCGCTAAGATTCATTGATGTTAAGTCTACAACCTGAGACATGGTACTAACATTGTAGGATGATATAAATGACCCTCCCGAAGCAATCCAAGTTGTACCTACCCCATTTGTCGATGTCCAGCCATTAAGACCATCACTGGCATTACCATTTATTATACCATTTGCAGAAACACCTGCACCATTGCCTTCAATGGCATATTCTACAACTGCGCCACATTGATTATTGTCATTTGTTACTGTAATATTATCGGGGCACTGGGCATATGCACCGCTACTGGAAAATAGCAATCCCGCAAACAAGCCAATTGATTTGTTAATTTTTTTTGTAGTTTTAAGCATGGAGTGTAAAGTTTAATTATTTATGTATCAAATATAGCAAATTGTTGAATTATGTTTAATTATTATTATAACAACCAATACTATATTTTGTGAAATATTTCCTATTATAATATCATAATGCCATCTATATTTGTACTATGGCAAATTCTAAAATTAAAATCCTCGCTACCATCCTACTTTCAGAAAATTGGGGCAAATTATCTAAAGTAACTTACGAACAATCTACAGAAAACGGAAACACAATTACCGATACCCGTGAAGTATATAATCGTGGTAATGGTGCTGCTATATTACTTTATAACATTGAAAAAAAGAGTGTTATACTAACACGCCAGTTTAGGCTGCCTACATGGTTTAATGGCAATGAAGATGGCATGATGATTGAAGCTTGTGCGGGCCTTCTTGATGAAAAAGACCCAGAAGACTGTATCCGTCGTGAAACGGAAGAAGAAACGGGATATACGCTTAGTGCGGTTGAAAAGGTTATGGAAGTATATATGTCTCCGGGATCGGTTACAGAAATACTATACTTTTTTATAGCAGCTTATGATGACAAAATGAAAACTGGCGAAGGTGGCGGCCTTGATGAAGAACAGGAAAACAT
>JAZKDS010000052.1:5393-7361 GCA_040387455.1 Bacteroidota bacterium | reverse complement strand
GAAATTAAAGATGCAAAAACTATTATTTTGCTACAATATTTAAGATTAAACAACATTTTATAAAGCAGATAATCTGCTAAAAATCCTGTATACTTTATAAGTATCAAACAAGCTTTAACACTAATTTAAAACCCATACTGTAAGTAATTGCTTATTTTTAGGGAATAAACTTATTATATGGATATTACTTTTAACAATAACGCTAAACTATATATTATACTGCCTATTATATACTTTTCTTGGCAGGACAATATAATTACTAATAAAGAATTTAAGGCAATCTCTGATTTTATCGAAGGTCAGGATTGGCTCACCAAGGCTGAAAAAAACTTCCTTAAATCAAAAATTGATGCAGGCTCCCCTCCTTCCCGTTCAGAGTTAGCACAATGGCATGAAAAAATTAATACCGCACTTGCCGGCAACCCAAAAATTAATACATTAACAGAGCTGGGTCTAATTATTTCAAATTCCGAGAGACCTGTATTTAAGGGTGAGGATATCCAAAAAATTGCCCCTGCTTTTGTAAAGCTCGAAACTGCCCTTGGTATCTCGGCTACCGAAATTATATCAAATCTAAGTCAAAATAGTAGCACGTTTACACATGCTCACAATACAATTGAAAGTTTTAGTATTCCTAAAATGACTGCTTTATTAGACGGTAATCAGGCCGATATAATTAATAAGGTAAAATCAATTATAAGCACAGAAGCATTTACACTGGATATACCTACAGATGTTGACCAGTTTAGAGAACAGGTATTGGCCTGGTGTAAAATTTTGGCAGATAATGGGTTGGGTAATTATGCATATCCTAAAGAACATGGTGGTAAAGATGATATAGAAGGATATTTTGCCATAATGGAAACTCTTAGTTATCATGATCTTAGTCTTGTTATTAAATTTGGTGTACAGTTTGGCCTTTGGGGCATGAGCATATTGTCATTAGGTACTGAAAAACATTATAAAAAATATCTTAAAGATGTAGGAACCTTAGAACTTCCCGGATGTTTTGCTATGACCGAAACGCATCATGGCAGCAATGTAAAAGGCTTGCAAACAACTGCAACATATAATCATACTGACCGTACTTTTACTATAAATACCCCTGTAAAATATGCCCGTAAAGAATATATAGGCAATGCAGCAAACCATGGCGAAATGGCTACGGTGTTTGCTAAACTTATAATTGATGATAAAGATTATGGTGTAAATGCTTTTATAGTGCCATTACGCAACAAAAATAAAGAAGTTTTAACGGGTATAACTATTGAAGATTGTGGTCATAAAATGGGCCTTAATGGCGTAGATAACGGCATTATAAGCTTTGAGAATGTAGTTATACTGCATGAAAATATGCTAGATCGGTTTGCTAGTGTTAATGATGCAGGTGAGTTTGAAAGCCCTATTCCCAGTGATAACCGCAGGTTTTTCACCATGCTGGGTACACTTGTAGGTGGTCGTATAGGTATACCACGCTCTGCTTTGGCTGCCGGCAAAACCGGACTGGCCACTGCAATTAAATATAGTGATAAACGCAGGCAGTTTGGCCCTGAAGGAGCAGCTGAAGTACCCATACTTAACTACCGAATGCACCAGCGCAGGCTTATGCCTTACCTGGCTAATGCATATGCATTAACATTCGGGCTTCAATATCTTACCAATCGTTTTATAAATCGAACTGAAGATCAGATGCAGGAAATTGAAGCGCTTGCAGCCGGCCTTAAGGCATACACCACCTGGAATACCCGTAATGGATTACAGGAATGCAGAGAAGCCTGTGGAGGAAAGGGATACCTGAGCGAAAACCGTATTGATAACCTTAAAAATGATACTGAAATATATACCACTTTTGAAGGTGATAATACTGTATTAATGCAACTAACCGCTAAAAATCGTTTGGGTGAATTCCGTAAGCAGTATGGCGAAATGAATGTGTCAACTATATTTAATTATGTAGTTGAACAGGCA
>JAZKDS010000052.1:0-5383 GCA_040387455.1 Bacteroidota bacterium | reverse complement strand
AAACCAGCATTACAGAAAAGAATCCTTTTACGATACGCAATACGGACGAAGTTCATCTCAAAGATGCTCAATTTCATCTTGATGCTTTTAAATACAGGGAAAGACAAATTGTAGAATCTGGCGCTAAACGATTTAAAAAGCTTGTAGATGATGGGCTTGATGCTTTTGATGCCGCTAATATTATGCATCCGCATATGCTGCAAATTGCAGATTCTTATTTAGACCGCGTAGTGCTTGAGCAGTTTCAGGCCAAAATAGAAACTATAGAAGATGAAAATTTAAAGGAAGTACTTACACGTTTATACACTCTTTTTGCGCTTAATAAAATTGAAGAACACAAAGCATGGTATCTTGAACAAGGTTATATGGAAGGCGTTAAAACGAAGGCCATTCGTAAGATGGTGAGTCAGTTATGTTGGGAAATCCGTCAGGATGCAGTGCCATTAGTGGATGCATTTAACATACCCGAAAGCTGTCTTGGCCATATTGCAACCTTCAAAATTGATGAAGCATAAAGCTGTTAAATAATAGATGAATATAAATGTTTCGATAATTTGTCTGTAATTTTGTATCTTACACTTTGGGATAAATTTGATGAGAAATATAAAAATAAGCGTACTCGATCAATCTCAAGTTAGCAGAAACGGTACAGCACATGAGGCGCTAATGGATTCAGGTAAATTAGTTCAATTAGCCGATGAATTAGGCTTTGAGCGTTACTGGGTTAGCGAACATCATAACTTTAAGCTGGTTGCAGGTACAAGACCTGAAGTACTTATCCCCTTCCTTGCATCAAAATCAAAACGCATCAGGGTTGGTTCAGGAGGTATAATGCTGCCTAACTACACATCTTAAAGTGGGTGAAAACTTTGGAATGCTGGCTATCCTTTTTCCCGGGCGGATTGATTTAGGTATTGGCCGTGCACCGGGTGGCGATAGGCTATCTGCGAGTCTTTTAAACCCTGCAAATACATTTAGCGAAAAAGAACTTTTTCAGCAACTTATTAATATACAAGCATTTTTAAGAGATGGGGAAATCCCGGAACTATTCAGGAAAAAGTAAAGGCCTACCCTATTCCGGATATTTTACCCGAGTTTTGGATGCTAACATCAAGTGGTGGCAGTGCCCAATTTTCGGCACATTTTGGCATGGCATTAAGTTTTGCCCATTTTATTAATCCTCAGGGCGGTCCGGAAGTTGTTGCTGCATACAGGGATAGTTTTAAGCCGTCTCCAGAATTAACGGAACCTAAAGTAAATGTGGGTATTTTTGCTTTTTGTAATGAAGATGAGGAAAAGTGAATGACTGGATAACAGAGTTCGATTACCGCATGTTGCATATTGAAATGGGAACCACAGGAGATTTACCTAACTTAGAAACCATAAAATCAACAGATTACACAATGCATCAGCGTGCTCGTATTGAGTGGAACCGCAACAGGTTTATTGCTGGTACACCAAATGTTATAGAGCAAAAACTACGTAAACTGGCAGATGATTATATCATTGATGAAATAATGATTGCCACCTGGGCAGATAATTTTGAAGACCGTAAAAATCTTATGAATTGATTTATGAGATGTTTAAAGCGCAATAAATCAGTTGATTAAAATTACATTCCATGAAATTTCTTATCCCAATTTTTGCGTATCCAACTGGTAATTTCTTTTTGAGATGTAATGCTTTCGGGTAAAAACTTAAGTAATTTAACTATCCTTATACGAGATGCAGCACTACTTAGGCCATGATCTATAAAGAAATGGTCTACAAAGCGCTCTACAGCAAGTGTATTGCTAATATCAATAATTTGATTGCCGGCATCTGCCGATTGAGGATTAAAAACAGACATACTACTTTTGTAAAAACAAGTAAATTAAAACAACAAATACGCCAAAAACATAAAGCGGTAAAATTAAAAGTAATAATTACAATATCAATACGGATTACCGCATAAAATTCGCAGTATTTGTTAAAAATTAGTTAAATTAAACTTGAAAAAGCCCAAGTCTTAACTTTTATAACAAATCGCCCAATATTTAATATTTCACTTTCGGAGTTTGGAATCAATTAAATTTGTACTTAAACTAAACTTTTATAATCCTATTTTAACACTTGTCATATTAAGAGATCCTCCAACCATTTTATCATTAAAAAAACTCATATTGTCGTTTTCATCCTGCAGACCTAAAGTATACAATAAAGGATAATAATGATCTGGTGTGGGTATTGCAAGTGTGGCAGCTTTACTAAGACTGGTATAGTTTATAAGCTCTTTATGGCTTGCATTACCTATTTTTTCTTTAAAAATGTTATTCATTTCAATAGCCCAGTCAAAGCCATAATTAGGTTCGTTTATCTTTTGCCAGCTAATCATGCGCAGGTTGTGCACCATATTACCACTGCCAATAATTAAAACCCCTTTTTTACGTAACTCGGCCAGTTGCTTGGCAAGGTCATAATGATACTGAGGCTCGCGGCCGTAATCTATGCTTAGTTGCAGTACAGGTATATCTGCATCCGGATACATATGCCTTACAACCGTCCAGGTGCCATGGTCCAGGCCCCAATCGTGGTCAAGCTCTACAGGCGGCGTTGTAGTTATTATACCGGCCGTTTCAGCCGCTAAAAGCGGGTTACCCGGTGCTGGGTATTGCACATCAAACAATGCCTGAGGAAAGCCCCCAAAATCGTGTATGGTTTTAGGTGCGTCCATTGCAGTAATATGCGTGCCCCTTGTTAGCCAGTGGGCCGAAATTACCAGCACGGCTTTAGGCCTGGTTACCTCCTGCCCCATCTTAGTCCAGGTTTGGCTAAACTCATTATCTTCAATACCGTTCATGGGCGATCCATGGCCAATAAAAAGTACCGGCATTTTTTCATCCTCGCCTTTTAAACCGTCCGACCAATTTTTAAAATTATGTAGTGACATGATTATATTAATTTGTATATACAAATATTGTACAAACAAATATAATGAATTCTATCGGAATGAAGAAATGAGAGACGGAAAAAGTTTGAACCTGAAAATCAAGGCTATAATAGTAACCAGAATTATAAATTACTTAACCTCCTTAACACCTTTAATAAACATCCATTTCATAAATATCTTTTCCTCGCCCATGTGCTTTATAGCCTGAAATTTAGGCGATAAAAGTAATGTCATCATAAACGACGCTGCAGGCACCCACAAACCCGTAAGGCCTGTAAACGTACCTAAAAGATAGTATATCAGTAAAAAAATTGGCGCAAAGCCAAGAAAATTATATAGTAGTGCTTTTGTTGATTTTTTCATTTCAAAAGAATTATTAAACTAAGGTTGCCTCATGATTTTTTGGCCTTTCACAATATCCCATGTTGCTTTTTCGGCGTTCCAGGTATATGTAATTTCAATCAGTTCTGTTGCTGATTCCGGATATAGAGATTTTAATACTTTTTCTTGATTATCAATTACGTGCGGAAATATGGGCATAGAAAAATTTAAATCTGACCTTTCAAAAGTGCCTTTTCTAGTTTGTATAAAATAATTAAAAACGCTGAAAGACTCTCCTCTTTTTCCGAACCCTCTTCTATATGCAATGTCCGGCATTCCATCAAAATTAAAATCGGCAACTATTAAATCTCCATAATCCTTATCGGGGTCTGGACTTTGATCGAGTTCTTTATATACATGGATGCGGGAACAGTCAGTATAAACATCTTCTCCCCATTTACTGCCATAAAATTCTATATTCCCAACTTCATTACCCGTTTTTAATGAGGTAATGATAATGTTAGCCTGACAAGAATCCACTGCGGTTTTATACCTGTTTTCAAAACGCTTTAATGATGTAGTAATTGTATATCCGTCTAAAATATTTGCATGCATACACTCCTGGCTCAAAGCCAATTGAGAAAACAAAACAATTGATATTATCAAGATATATCTGCTCAAAATTAATCCTGCTGAAACTTTGCCCTCTTACTGCCCTCATACATTTCATATTTAACCAGCCTTGCCTCAAGCTTGCCGTTAAACAACTTTATTTTTCGTGATGGCTTTAGCCCAACATATTTTAGGGCTTCAAGGTTAGCGGTTATAAACCATGCATTTGTATTAGGGTATCCCTGCTTAAGGGTATCGCCTATTTCGCGATAAAAACGCTCCAGGTCAATGTCTAGCCTTTCGCCATACGGCGGGTTAAACACCATATGCAGCGGGCCACGGGTTTCTTTTTCGGTCTTAAAAAAGTCTTCCTGCTTAATGTTTACAAACTCGTCAAGATTAGCATTGGCAATATTATCTTTAGCTTTCATTACAGCACTTGGGGCTTTATCATATCCGGTAATGGTATAATGAAACTCACGCGTTTTGCTCATTAAAGAGTCTTCAATCTTATCAAACAGGTCGTTATCCCAGTCTGGCCATCTTTCAAAGCCAAACTCCTTACGGTTAATGTTTGCAGGTATATTACAGGCAATCATGGCTGCTTCGGCCAGTATTGTACCACTACCACACATAGGATCCATAAAATCGCCCTGGCCATCCCATCCGCTCATTAAAAGCATACCGGCAGCCAGCACCTCATTAATAGGTGCTATGTTAGTTGCTGTACGGTAGCCACGGTGGTGCAAAGATGCTCCACTGGTATCAAGCGCTACAGAGCAGGCATCGTTATATATGTGTATATTGATACGCAAATCCGGGAAATCCTTATCTACATCAGGGCGTTTGCCAAATTTATCTCTAAACTGGTCTACAATAGCATCTTTAGTTTTAAGTGCCACAAACTGCGAGTGGTTAAACTGCTCTGAGTTAAGTGTAACATCTACCACAAAGCTTTGGTTAGCATTAAGGTAAGTGCTCCAGTCTATGGTTTGTATCCCTTTATACAGGCTAATATCATTATAAGCCCTGAAACTGTGTATGGGCTTTAAAATTTTAAGTGCTGTACGCAGGCCCATATTGGCTTTATACATAAAGCCCTTATCTCCCATAAAGCTTACCATACGCACCCCCTGCTCTACTTGCTGGGCACCCATTTGTTGTAACTCCTTTGCTAATATTTCTTCAAAGCCAAAAAAGGTTTTGGCTATCATTTTAAAATTCTCCATCAATCAGTTTCAATTTCACGGCAAAAATAAGCTAAATTTGCCGGTACATTCTATCAAATATGCAAAAAGAAACGAACAACTGGTTTGCATCCTGGTTCGACACCCCATACTACCACATTCTATACAAAGACCGTGATTATGAAGAGGCACAGCTTTTTATGGATAACCTTACCGCTTATCTAAACCTGCCCGAAGATGCTAAAATACTTGATTTAGCCTGTGGTAAAGGCCGTCACTCCATCTATCTTAACCAGTTAGGGTACGATGTTACCGGTGCCGATTTAAGCGAAAA
>JAZKDS010000051.1:15824-17196 GCA_040387455.1 Bacteroidota bacterium | reverse complement strand
GCAGACCGACTAAGATAAACCTCTTAACTTAGTTTATTAGTGCGTTAAAAACCAGGGCCGCCAGCCCTGGTTTTTTTATTTATTTTATAAGGTATAATATTTTACCTGCCCGGCAGCATAGCCTATACTTCAAGGCTTATTACATTTTGAGGCGGGCGGTTTTTATACAGGTTATCAATAATAACTGCACCCAGGTTAAACCATGCAGTACAATGGTTAAGCACCCATGCATCGGCACTGGCTGCAAGCCTGTTGTCCTGGACAAGGTATTTATCAGGGTCTATTTCTAAAAACACATCCCATTCAAAACTATTTTCTAAAGCAATTTTATGACACAATGCCTTTAGCCGGCCACTGTTGCTTACAGGGGTATCAAAAATCCAGACTACTTTTTGGACACCAAAAGCTTTTAGGGTATCGCCCACTATTACCAGCGCCCTCTCGGTTTGGATCACTTTTTTATAGGTGCCGTGTACCGATGATATATCGCGGTAGCAGCCATCGAGCCCTTTAAATACAAAACCGCCCGAGAGCAGCGTTTCTAACAGGATAATTACATTAAAGCCATCAAGATATACCACCTGGCCGTTAAGCAATTCAGGGGTAAGCTCTTTTTCTTTGCGGGTCTCGATTTCTTTGGCAGAGCAACTCATGCCCTGCAACGCCATAAGCTGCCGTGCGCGCAGCCGGTGCCTGTTGCCTACAATCGCCAAAGACGATTTTATGGCATAGCCCCTACTGAGCAGGTAATACATATCCTGAGCGGCGTGACTGAGTTTTACCAGTTCTTTAGATGATGCAAAAAGAGCAGTATCTTCTGAACTTTTACCCCTGTTTTTACCATCCTGAAGTACCTGAGTTTCCATAAAAAGTTGTTTTTTTTTAATGCGTTTACAGTATTATATAAAGGCTGTTACACCCTCAAAAATAGTAAAATAGCTACAGGAACAAGCAACCTTTTGAATACATTAGCATCTATAAGAAACCAAACCATCTTATTATGACAAAAAAAATCTTACTTATGCTGCTTACCTGCGGCATGCTCAACTCCTGCGGTATTGATTATGACGGCACCACCAAAATAATTTTTGAAGGTACCGTGATTGATGAAAACGGCCACCCTATGCCCAATATTGGTGTATCTACAATAGTATCTGACGGATACTATAACAACGTTAGCGGCAAGGCTGTTACCAATAGTAACGGCTATTACAAAATGGTAACTCCGGGCGCAAATGAAGATGTACGTTACACTATAAGGCTTAACACACCCCCAGTAGCAGACTTTCCTGCCGTTGTGCCCTTCGCCACATATTACAACAACAACAACAACAACAACAACAACAACAATAATTACTCAATGAGTTAATAA
>JAZKDS010000051.1:11443-15814 GCA_040387455.1 Bacteroidota bacterium | reverse complement strand
TCCCGGGCTTATTGATGATTTTCACATAAACTTTGGCGAAACCGTTATTTATACAGGTAATGACCCTGTAACATTTTCTATAACAAGCAACAACGCGTCGGGCAATAATTTGCAAATTGTAAAAATCAATTTAGTTGGGGTTGTAGCCGGCCATGGCATTGACTATCATTTTAATGCGCCCCCGCAGCCCGATACGGATTTTGACTATAATTCTCAATATTTTCCTTTCAACTATCAGGTTGCAAAAAACCAAGAGCTCATTGTAAAATACATGCTGAGCGACGGCAGTGTACATGAAGAACCGGTTAACGTAGGCACTACAGCGCTAACTTACACTATTACTTATTAGGCCATGAAAAACATAATACTATTGCTGGTTATGCTTTGCATGGCCACAACCTCTTTTTGCCAGGAGACAGGCAAAGGCAAAGAGGCACAGAAAGAGTACTTCAGGTTTTATTATGTACTGCCGGGCGCCGTGGGCAATAATGTGATTGCCAAAGCCAACAAGGGTAAACTTGGCCTTGGTGTTGCCGTAACCATGTTTGCCGATAATAATTATCATGCCATGCTGGGCTTTGAAGCCGCGCAATATAATATAACCGATGTTTCTCTTGCCGGTAATGCCGAGAAAACCTACATAAGTAATGTTTATGCTCAGTTTTTATACAAGATACAAACCGGTTTTGAACGCGTTGCCGTAAACCCTAAGTTTGCCTTTGGCTACGTTACCATAGGCCAGCGTGGAGAACCGGGTAGTATGGGCAGGCAGTATGGCCTTAGCCTTAGCCCGGGCATAGATGCTGATTTTAGGCTTACAGGCCCGTTGCGGTTGTTTGTAGGTATTAATTATACACTATCTTTTCCGGAAACACATACTAAAAGCGATTATAAAAATTTTTATGGCACCATACAGCAACTCAATATTAGTATAGGACTAAAAATTTAATTTCTTAACAACAAAAATTTATTGAGAGTTGAACATCTACAAAATTTAAACAGGCATTACATTTTAAAAAGCTTAAAAAACGGGTTTAGACCTAACCTGCCGGAAGTAAAATTCCGGCTTTTTCATGCACTGAAATTTTTACGTTTTTTTAGGCGATTCTGAACTCCGAAAGTGAAAAGTTAAGCACTTTTCATATACAAAAAGTAAGTTTTTACTGCAAAAAAGACAAATCATAATCTTATATTAAACCGAGAGGCTTTAGTAATTTTTTTCATACATTCGGCTAACAAAACACCAAACTATGATTACCGCTAAAACCATTTCAAACGGCATTTTGCGCTCTATAGGCATCCTTGCCGCTATATTTATAGGATTGCTATTTCTATATAAAGTATCCGCAGTTATCACCTATCTATTTGTAGCACTTATAGTTAGTATGATAGCCAGCCCAGTAGTTTACTTTTTAAAGCGTAGGCTGCGGTTTCCGCACATACTTGCTGTAGTGGTCACTTTAGCGTTGTTTATCAGCCTTTTAGCAGGTTTTATAATGCTTTTTGTACCGCTGATTATTACCCAGGGAGAAAACCTATCTTTACTGGATACGGCACAGCTAGAACGCGATCTGAACAGCCTTATACAGCAAGTAAATAACAGTTTAGGTATTGATAGTGAGAAACTTATAAAAGATGCTAATCTAACATCCAAGCTTAATTTTAACTTTATACCTAACCTTATCAACTCCATACTGGGCATACTAAGCGGGTTTGGTATGGGGTTGGCATCAGTGCTCTTTATAACCTTTTTCTTCCTGAAAGACAGGAAGTTATTTACCTTAAGCGCTAAAAAAATACTGCCGGACGCCCATGAAGAGAAGATTCTTAACTCGTTCCGTAAGATAAACTACATGCTGAGCCGCTATTTTATAGGGCTTATCATTCAGATGTCTATACTATTTGTATTGTATCTTATTGTTTTACTGGTATTTGGCGTAGAAAACGCCTTTATAATTGCCTTTGTTAGCGCACTACTGAATATCATCCCTTACATAGGCCCAATAATAGCCACAGCACTTACACTAATACTTACAATGCTGGGGCATATTGGCCCTGAAACACAAGCCGATATGATGTCGACCACATTGTATGTTTTAATAGGCTATTGCGCTGCACAGTTTATAGACAACAACTTTAGCACACCGCTTATATTTTCAAGCAGCCTCAACTCGCACCCACTTGAGATTTTTATTGTAATTTTGGCCAGCGGATTCGTTTTTGGCGTGCTGGGCATGATTGTAGCCATACCTCTTTATACTTGTATTAAGGTGGTTGCCAAGGAGTTCTGGCCGAGAAACCCCGTTGTTAGAATATTGACAAAAGACCTATAGAAATTTGCTTACACAGTTATTACAGCCTGAAATACAGGAGTTTATACGCAAGCATACCCATGCAGATGTAACTAAGCTTGCTTTGCAGAAAAACCCATTTCCGCATGTGGCATGGGCAGATGTACTGAACCAGGTTGCTGCAAGGCAAAAGGCTGAGAGTAAACTACCTACATGGTTTAAGGGTGATAATATTATCTTTCCATCTAAAATATCTGTAGAGCAAACGTCATCTGAGACTGCAGCACAGTATAAATCGGCATTGGTATCCGGTAAAAGCCTGATAGACATGACCGGAGGGTTTGGTATTGATGATTATTACTTTGTTAAAAATGTAGCACAGGTAACGCACTGCGAACTAAACCCGGAACTTTCGGCAATAGCCAAAAATAACTTTATAGCACTTAATATCAACAATATAGAATGCACACCTGGTGATAGCTTAGAGACTCTTAAGTCAATCAGCCGCACCTGGGACTGGATGTATATTGACCCTTCGCGCCGTAATGATGCCAAAGGAAAGGTTTTTATGCTTAAGGATTGTCTGCCAAATGTTCCGGACTTGTTAGACACCTACTTTAACTATACTAATAATGTGATGGTTAAAACTGCTCCGCTACTTGATATTACAGCCGGGCTAGCCGAACTGCATTCGGTAAAGGCTATTCATATTGTAGCCGTTAATAATGAGGTTAAAGAACTGTTGTGGATTCTCCAGAAAGGGTTTGAAGACCAGCCCATTACTATAGCCGTAAATATTAGCAAAACAGGCACAGAAGTATTTGAGAGCCAAATAAATAACAAAAAAGAAGCTTTTTACAGCCTACCCAAAAAATACCTGTATGAGCCTAATGCCGCCATAATGAAATCTGGAGCTTTTAATGCTGTTAGTAGCCATTACAAGCTACATAAACTACACAATAACACACAGTTATATACTTCTAATGAAAGCATAGACTTTGCAGGCCGCAGGTTTATAATAAATAAAATACTGCCGTATCAAAAGGCTGACATGAAGCAGATTGAAGGACAGAAAATGAACATCAGCACCCGAAATTTTCCGTTATCTCCGCAGGAAATACAGAAAAAATGGAAAATTAAGGATGGTGGCTATACTTATGCCTTTTTTACCACTAACCTTAGCAATGAAAAGGTGGTACTGCTATGTAGTAAAGCATAGCCTACTTAGTAGGCACAAGCCTGTAAATGCCCGCTGAGGGCTCTTCTACAGCTACATATATATAACCATCTGGTCCCACGCGAACATCGCGCACACGGCCTATATTCTTAAGCAATCTTTCTTCCTTAACCACTTTATCAGCGTCAAGGTAGCACAGGTTAAGGTACCTAAATCGCAGAGAACCCACTAATACAGCACCTTTCCAACCTTTATAAACATCACTGGTAATAAATGCCATGCCCGATGGCGCTATAGATGGAATCCAGTACAGTATAGGCTCCTGTATACCCGATGCTGTGGTTTTATCGGTAATTAACTGTCCGTTATAATTTATGCCATAGCTGGTTAGCGGCCATCCATAGTTAATTGCAGGCTTAATAATATTAATTTCATCACCACCACGCGGACCATGCTCGTTCTCCCATAAATCGCCGGTCCATGGATTAAACGCCAGTCCCTGGGGGTTGCGGTTACCATAGCAATACAGCGTAGTAGGCTTGCCCGCAGCATCTTTAAAAGGGTTATCGGCTGGTATACTGCCATCATCTTTAATACGGTGAATTTTTCCAAGCTGGTTATTTTCAATACTTTGAGGGTTTTGTTTTTCGTTACCGCGCTCCCCTACCGATAGATAAATGTAACCATCTTTACCAAAAACCATACGGCTGCCATAATGATGGCGTGTAGGCGCATAAGGTAATGCCTCAAATATAATCTTCTGATCCTCAAGCTTGTTCCCCTTAAGCACAGCGCGCATTACTGCCGTTGTAGCAAGAGTTTGATTGCCTTCCTTTTTTGGTTTTGAATATGAAAAGTATATCCAGTTATTCTTTTTAAAATCAGGATGAACCATAACATCAA
>JAZKDS010000051.1:8037-11433 GCA_040387455.1 Bacteroidota bacterium | reverse complement strand
GGTCCTTGATGCCCAACGGAATGCCTTCCAGCGGTCCGCCCTGCCCCTCAGCCAAGACCTCCGGCACACCTTTAATTTCCTGTTTTTTCTTGTTTTTTATGTTGTATAGCTTTCCGCCTCTCTCTGTTACAAGCATACTTGCATCAGGTAAAAAAGCCATACCCCAAGGCACATTAAACCCTGTCGCGATGGTGTCAAGTTTTACGGTAAGTTTCTCACTTTCAAATATCCCTGTAACCTTTACATCATCAAAATTATAGGCCTGGGTATTTTTAATACCTTCTAAAATATATGCAGCAAGTTCTTTAACCTCCTGGTCACTAAAAGTTTCAGCAAATGCGGGCATACCCTCGTTTGTCCAGCCGTTTTTAATACTTTTTTCAAGGTCAGCCTGCTTATAACCATGTTTCCATTGCCTGTCAGTGAACGCATCCATTTTTTCGCCATGGCAACCACTGCAGTAATTTGCATAGTTTTCCTGAGGAGTACCAAATTTATAGGCAACATCAACAGGCTTAACCTTTTGATAAACAGGTTTGTTTTTTATATTAAGGCCAATAATTGCCATACCGCCTAATAGCGCTGTGGTGATGAGGTATTTTTGCATTTGTGATAATTGTTTTTTGGAAGATTAATCAAATCTACCAAATTAACCGAAATAAAAAAATTCTTATAAAATTATCTTTTAGAGCTTACTGTTTGCTACTTTAAATTTTAATTATATTTGGCACGCTAATGCCTTATATATGCATAGCTTAAAATAGATATACAAAATGAAAAAACTGCTTTTAGCACTGTTAATCAGCACAACATCTTTACTTACCGCCCAGGAAGACTGCGAGTATAACACCATGACAACCGATGATGGACAGGAAATAAAATCTACAAAAGAATATATGATGTATGAAAAGGTTTTTGGCAATACATCTCAATTCATGTTTTTTTCGCTAATGAATACTGATGGTACCCCGGTACTTAATTTTCAATATCTGGCAAAAAGTAAAGACTTCCCTAAAATATATTGCTTAGATAAAAGCTCTAAAATATATGTGCAGCTTGCAAACGGAAAAATACTAACATTAATAAGCGCTGTAGAAGACCAGTGCAGCGGACTGATATATGACAGCGCCGAAAAAAATAACATAAGGGTACTTACGGGTTCTTTCTTTTTCACTGTAGGGTCTTTGGAAGAGCTTGAAAAGTCTCCCATATCATTTATAAGGATAAAATATGCGACTGAGACTGTAGATTATCCTGTAAAAAGAGAATTTGTAAGCGAGAGCAATTCTCAGAAATATCACCCTGAAACGTATTTTATGGATACTTTAAAGTGTATTCAGTAAAAAATATTAAAATCGTATAGTATTGGCAATTAATTACTTTACATTTCAAGTGATAGAAAATTAAAAAAAACAGCAAAAATAGTTGCAGATAAGTAAATAAAATACGTAGATTTGCAACCGCAAAAAAGGGTTAACCTTTTAGCAAAAAAGTGAGGAGAGGTGCCGGAGTGGTAACGGAGCAGATTGCTAATCTGTCAGCGAGTAATCGCTGCCAGGGTTCGAATCCCTGTCTCTCCGCTTCTTTTTCGGGGTGTAGCGTAGCCCGGTCATCGCGCCTGGTTTGGGACCAGGAGGTCGCAGGTTCGAATCCTGCCACCCCGACAAAATATATCCCGCTAAATGCGGGATTTTTTGTTTAAAATACTTAGTATTGCATCTGCTTTATTAACAAGGGTCACATAGCTCAGCTGGATAGAGCACCTGCCTTCTAAGCAGGCGGTCTCAGGTTCGAATCCTGATGTGATCACCTAATTTAACCCCGCACTATGCGGGGTTATTTTTTTACAGAAAATGAAAAACACACTCTTTACCTACCTGCTCTTGTCTTGTACCCTGTTTATCGGCTGCAAGCCGGAACCTAAAGCTGACAATGCTACACTACCCGGAATAAACCAACCAGAAGAAATTGAACCCTACAGTAATATAATTGCAGAAGCTGATAAATTAAAAGGATTATGGCTTAGCGATGTATTTCTTACCTCTGTTCAAAAGCAAAAATCAATATATAAAAGCCAGCAAGCCGAGACTACTATTTTTGGGTTTACTATTAAAAGCGACAGCACATCGGCAAATAAGCTGCTATTTAACGGTTTTAGCGACTATGAGGGAGGATATGACGGAATAGTAGCCTATCATCCGGAGAAGAAACAATTTGTGCACCTGAGCACCGGAGAAGAGTATGAGGTTTTAAAACAATCGTTTGGTTTATCTATTATTGAGAATAACAAACTGCAACTTGAATATGAAAACCAAAAGAAAGAAAACTATCGAAGGATATCTGATATTGATGCCGAATTAAGGCATATACTATTTGAAGGGACTTACACCGATACTCAAAGCGGAAACAAGGTAGTCTTTAGTAAAAACGGACGCGTGGAAGGTATTGAAGACAAAGGGTTTTATGTACCACTTTACACCTTTGATGCAGGATATGAGTTTGACACTGTATTTTTATCTTTAAACGAAAAACTCGACAACTTTGACCGCTATCATTTTAAGATAGATGGTAACACAATAAGCCTCTACTCTATTTTTGAAGATGAAAGTCAGGAATTAAGCATTGGAGAACTAATGCATACGCTCGTTAAAAAGTAACTCCAGCCTGTTTAAGCAGGTTTTTGGGTATATTTGAACAAACTTACATCCTCATGAAATTAATTACTTACATCAAGCCGGTATCGATTTTTAAAGCAATTTTAGGATATACTCAAAATCTTCTGAAGCACGATACAAAAAAGGCCTAGCTCTGTATTAAGAAAGTTAGGTCTTTTTAGTTTTAAGATCTGTAAAATTTTATTTGGCTTTAGCATCTTGCGCCGGTGCGGTGCGATTTTTTTTCTCTGGCCTTATAATCATTCGCAATGGTTGATCCATACTAAAATAAGATACCATCCAGTTCCAAAAAGTGACTAATCTGTTCCTAAAGGTAATAAGAGATAAAAGATGGATAAACAGCCACATAAGCCATGCTAAAAATCCTTTAAAATGTAGTTTCGGCTTAGGTAAATCTACCACCGCTTTATTTTTACCTATGATAGCCATTGTTTACCCTGCTGTATAGCCACTTGGGCCACCTGAGGATGCCCCTGCGGGAAAGCAGCATCGCTATCCTGATAACACGTATCGCCTATGGCATATATATTAGTGGTATTAATAACTTTGTTATGCTCGTCTACAATCATTCGCTTGCCACGTCCATAACACTCGGCAGGCAGCCCCTCAAATGCACGGGCAGAAACACCAGCCGCCCATATAAGGTTTTTAGACTGTATTGTCTCACCAGTAGAAAGATATACTACGTCATCTACAAAATCTGTAACCCGTGAATTTAGCT
>JAZKDS010000051.1:0-8027 GCA_040387455.1 Bacteroidota bacterium | reverse complement strand
CACACTCATAGGTGCAAGCAATGCATCGCCGCCATCTACAAGGTATATATTGCTTACACTGGTAGTAAGTTCAGGATATTCCTTACGCAGTACACCATTTCTCATCTCGGCAAACATACCTGAAACTTCTACACCTGTAGGTCCACCACCGGCTACCACAATATTTGTGTACTTGCGGCGCTCCCGGCTATTTTTGTGCAATGTAGCTTTTTCAAGCCTTTGCAATAGCTTATTGCGCATTTCAAGTGCATCATTAAGCGTTTTCATAGGTATAGCATTCTTGCGAACGTTTTCCATACCAAAATAGTTTGTTTCTGCACCGGTAGCAAATACAAGAGCATCATACTCAATTTCGCCATTATGCAGTACTGCAATGTTTTCTGAAGCTTTTAAAGCCACAAATTCGCCCATACGGAAAGTAATATTGTCTTTACCTCTAAAGTATTTCCTGAAAGGATAACTAATGCTCGAAGGCTCAAGATAGGCTGTGGCCACCTGGTAAATAAGTGGTGGAAAAAAATTGTAGTTATTTTTATCTACCAGTATTACTTCAAAATTTTTATTTTCTGCCAATTCATTTGCCAGGTTTACACCTGCAAAACCGCCACCTATTATTACTACTTTCATCTTATTGTAGGGTTAATTACATACAATGCTTTGTTACTATTAACAAGCCCTATAAAGTTAAGGTTTTTACTATTAATGCGCAATTAGGTTGGCTCTTGATTATGCCATTTTTATGAAATAATTGGCTTTTAGGCACACCCGTTTTTATGCTATTAAAAAAACAGCTTTAAAATTAGTTACATGATTTATATATATGTTAATATTGTAGCATTTGCCTCACACTATATTTATTTTTATGCCTGCAAGACAAAGAAAAATTTAGCATGAAAAATATATTCACAAAAAAAACACTAAAAAACAGCCTCACAGTGCTTAAGGAAACCTTTAACTGCTTTATGCAGGATAAAGGCCTTAAACTAAGTGCTTCTTTAAGTTACTACACCATATTTTCTATGGCTCCGCTGCTGTTGCTTATTATATCGCTTGCGGGTGCATTTTTTGGCCGTGAAGCCAGCGAGGGACGTATTTTTACCGAAATACACGACTTGATTGGCAATGATGCTGCCGCGCAAATACAACAGGTTATTAAAAACATGGAGCTTTCTGGCAAAACAACCATGTCGGTTATTATAGGCGCCCTTACACTTATTGTGGGTGCCACAACTGTTTTTGGCGAAATACAGGACTCTATAAACATGATATGGAAGGTAAAAGCCAAACCTAAAAAAGGTTGGCTAAAACTTATTAAAGACAGGCTTACATCGGGCTCTATAATTATTGGTCTGGGCTTTTTACTTGTGGTATCGCTTGTTATTAATGGTGCACTTGTAGCGCTTAAGGATATTTTAAAAAGATGGTTTCCTGATTTTACACTGTTACTTCTAAACGCGGCTAATATTGCCATAAGCTTTTTAGTAATTACCGTGCTTTTTGGGGTTATATTTAAAGTATTGCCCGATGCCAAGATTAAATGGAAAGATGTGCGTGCCGGGGCATTTTTTACCGCATGCCTTTTCTTATTAGGCCGCTACCTTATAGGGCTATACATAAGTACTACAGCGGCAGGATCTCCCTATGGGGCAGCAGGATCGCTTATTGTGATATTGCTTTGGGTGTACTATACCGCCGCAATACTGTACTTTGGTGCCGAGTTTACACGTGCCTATGCAGTGTTTAAAGGCCGTAAAATTCAGCCTACCGAATTTGCCGTATTTGTAGAGCAGCGTGAAGTTGAACGTGAAGCCACATCAATTACTGCCACTATGCATAAAACGGTTGAAGAACAAAATGATATTTTAAAGAACAGCCTGAAAGAAAATACCAAACAACAGCCTAAACCATAACCGCGAACAATCAACAAAAAACTCCCTACTTAGGGAGTTTTTTTGATGGTAACAGTAAGCCATTAAACGTTTAATCGGCCTTCTATGCCGCCTTCATCTATATTACCGGTAATAGCACCTGCGGCCATTTTAACCAACGATACAAGTTTGCCATATTTAGTATCCCAATAATAAGCATCTAACGGCTCTACTTTAATTACAGTAGCTTCAGGATCATCCTTACCTTCTTCAAACCATGTTTTAGCAATAGGTGACCATATATCTTCTATATGGCCTCTATCAGTATATATTGTGGCTTTTCCAAATATTGACAGGTAATGCGCATCGCTGTTTTTAGCAAAAACTAGCTGAACTTCGTTATCATAATCAATCTCCACATTTTTATTACTGCTTTTAGAGCTTAAAAACCACAGGTTTCCTTTGTCATCTACCTCTTGCACACCCATAGGACGTGTAGGTATAGGCCTAACCGAAAGCTGTGTAAAAAACATACATGTTTTTATATCTTCTGCCATTTCCTTAATCTTAGCAATGGCTTCTGCGCTGAATAATTCTTTATACTCTCCCATAATTACTATATTTAAAAGTTAGAATATGCCACATCTTCTGTTTGTTCGCTAACCCATTCTACGGCGCGTTCAAATTCATCTTTAGAATATACACGAAATTCTCCCGGTATTACTTTGCTGAATACATCGGTAACATTTTTTACTGCAGAAGAATCAGAAATTATAGCTGCACGGTTCCATTTAGTAATGTTTTTTATGCCAAGCCAGGCATCCTGTGCCCAGGCACCAAAAGTAAAATCGGCCGGTGTGTTTTCAAGGTAAAGCAGGTAATTTAAGGTATCCGTAGCTTTTACAAGCTCTGAAACCTTAGCTTTTACTAGTTCAAAATCTTCTTTAGTAACTTCTCCGTCTGCCCGAAAAGCTACCATATTACTCGGTACGTCAGTTATTTGCGTAATCATGATGTTTGGTTTTTTTTATTTATATCTACCAAAGTTACCCCATACAGCAATCAACATCTGTTAGGGCCATCATAATAAGTATTAAGGAAAGTATAAATCTTTAAAGAAGACCAAGCCGTTTAGTAACTCAGTTGTTTTAGCATAATATAATCTTCCATCAGGTAACCATTACCTATAGCAACATCTTCTTCGCCCACATTTTCAAAACCATTTTTTAGGTAAAAATGCACAGCCTTGTTATTACGGTTTACGTTCAGGGTTATTTTATCGTTAGTATTGGTCTTTGCAGCATTTTCTACTGCTTTAATAAGCGCCTGCCCCATACCGGTTCCCTGCGTTTGCGGCAATACATACAATTTGTGAATCTTGGTGGTTTCATATCGGTAATTTAGCTCGTAAGATGCAAAACCGAGTTCTTTACCATCAATTGAAGCAATTAGAAAATGATGTCCGTTTATAGATAGTTGCTCTGTAAAGGCTTTCTCACTGTACATCATATTCATCATATATTCCAGCTGGGCTTCGCTAAGAATGCTTTTATAAGCTACATCCCAGGTTTGCACGGCTATATCATATATTGTTTTATAATCTTCGTGTGAAGCTTTTCTTATTTCCATAAAAAATTAAAATTGAGTTAAAAAACCTGTATTAGCATGGTTTTTTATAACAGCGTAAAAGTAATACTATTTTTTGGCACGCATATTGGTTATTACTAATCAAAACAACGAAAACGTTCTTATTAGTGTATAAAGAAATACTTTCAGTTATGAAAACCAAATTAATAAATACAGCCCTTTTCGCCCTGTTTAGCATAGGCGGAATTTTTGCCCAGGATGTAACAACCGTAACGGCAAACAATACAGATATCAGTGATAACCTGGACCTTCAGGCAGTGGCTTCTATCTTTGGCGAATCAAGCGATCTTGAAGATTTTGAGCGAAGGCTTAATAACCCTGATACCCAAATAAGCAACCTTGACCTTAATGGCGACAGCCGCGTAGATTACTTAAGGGTTATTGAAGCTACAGAGAGCAATACACACCTTATTATACTTCAGGCCGTGCTTGCAGCCGATACTTTTCAGGATGTGGCCACTATTGAGGTAGAACGCGATAGTAATAACAATGTAAGTGTTCAGGTTGTGGGTGATGTGTACATGTATGGTCAAAACTATATTTATGAGCCTGTATATGCATCTCCTCCGGTAATTTATAATGTATTTTGGGCTAGTACATACCGCCCATATTACTCACCATGGTATTGGGGCTACTACCCTACTTATTACACCTACTGGAGGCCGTTCCCAATATACCGTTACCGCAACCACATACACAATCATATAAATGTGCATAATAATTATGTTTATGTACAAAACAGAAGAAGCACAAGGGCAGTAAACCTTTATGGCAGCCGCAGGCAAAATGCTTATGAAAGGCAGCACCCTAACACATCTTTTGCAAACAGGAACAATAATGTGGGCAACAGGCACAAGCTAGAACAAAACAGGGCTGTCGCAACAAATCGTGGTAATGGTACAAGAAGTGCTACTAATGCCTCAAGGGGTACAACATCTCAAACCGGGAACAGCCGAAATACGCTAACAACATCAAGAGGTAGCGGCACAACAACAGAGCCAAGGGTAACACGTGCTAATACTGCTACACGTTCTGAAAGCAAAACTGTAAGAAGTACAACCCCTGCAAGAACTGCAACTCCATCGGTTAATTCAGGTAATAGCAAAATTGAAGGAGGTAATACACCATCAGTAAGGGCTACAACTCCTTCAAGAACAAATAGTACGCCGGCGATAAGAAATACTCCGCAGGCTACACCACAAAGGCAAAGCAGTCCTGCCGTAAGGAGCACACCGCAAGCCACACCACAGAGGCAAAGCACTCCTGCTGTAAGGAATACTCCGCAGGCTGCACCACAAAGGCAAAGCACTCCTGCCGTAAGGAGCACACCGCAAGCCGCACCACAAAGGCAAAGTTCACCACAAGCTGCACCTCAAAGACAAAGTACACCTGCAAACGGGGGTGGCAGGCGTGGATAATAAAAACATTATCATTGAACAGATTTTATATTTAGATAGTTAGTTAAGTTGAAAAACCACGCCTACCAGCGTGGTTTTTTATTATACTATCCTTCGGGTTTTAACCGCCATTACCCACTCTTTTTTAGCACATACTGTGCATGTGCCGCCAGTAGGTTCTAAAGTTTGTGTATTTGCACAAAAAGTACAGGCATACACCCCACTACGGGCTATTGTAGTACTTTTAAGTGCAAAAAGCTGTGGGCGAATGGGCAGCCCGTATTTTACATCCTGGTCTTCATAAAAAAATACGCTGATGGCGCCATTGGTTTCCATATAAGCATTCCGCACCTGCCCTAAATGTTCTATAGATTTTAAGCGTAATTCTGCAAAAAACTCATCTTGTGCCAAATCTTCGCGCTCAAAACTTTGTATGCTAAATTGGCCATCTTCAATAATACAGTGTACTTTGCCTTCCATAAAACTTTCAAAACGCTTGCTTTTAGCAAGCAGCCACGTAACCGTTCTATACATTATAAGGATAATTAAAAAAACGGTAATGGCCGGTATAAGGCCTACATCTTCATAAAACATGGGATCACCCGCAGCTGAGCCTAATGATATAATAATTACAACCTCGAATATAGAAAGCTGCTTTACGCCTCGTTTACCGGTCATCTTCAGGGTTAATAGTACTACAACAAACATTATTATGGTACGAAAAGCTACCTCTAATAAAAAGGTAAAAGGCAGGTCGTTAAACAGTAACCTATTCCATTCAAATATCTCTTTCATAATTTTATATCAGAATTATCTTTATAAAGTTACACAGGGTAATTGTTTCATTAACAAACATTAGCACAACTTTAATACAGCCTTATAATCGTGCTTAATCATGATGGTGTAATTTTATGTAAACCTATTTTACTAACTATAAAATTTAAAATGATGAGCAAGAAAGTAGCCATATTGGCCACACACGGATTTGAAGAAAGCGAACTAAAATTGCCAAAAGAAACTATTGAGCAACAAGGATGGACTGCAGAAATTATTAGCCTAGAAAGCGGAAATATAAAATCCTGGACTGATAAAAACTGGGGACCTGAATATAAGGTAGATAAAATAGTAACTGATGTATCTGCTTCAGAATATCATGCTCTTGTTTTACCGGGTGGTGTAATTAATCCTGACCTGCTAAGGGTTAACGATGATGCCGTTGCTTTTGTAAAAGCATTTTTTGATCAAAAGAAACCCGTAGCCGCCATTTGCCATGGTCCATGGACACTTATTAATGCAGGTGTGGTAGAGGGTCGGGAGGTTACATCGGTTAAATCTATAAGTCAGGACCTTATAAATGCCGGCGCAAAATGGCACGATAAAGAAGTGGTTGTAGATCAAGGCCTTGTAACAAGCCGTACACCAGAAGACCTTCCCGCTTTTAATAAAAAGCTAATTGAAGAAATTAAAGAAGGTAAACACCAGTTACAACATAGTTAATTGAGGTTATTGCTTAATTATACCGAAAGCCCTTTGTCTTTGTGCATTAGGGCTTTCTTTATTACTTTTACTGTAACTTAAATACTAAATAATGAAAAGACAACTCACACTTATACTCGTGTTGATATCTATAACAGCAAGCGCCCAATTAAAAGCTATTAGTTATACTGAAGGTACTCAAAAACTAAATGGTTTTTCTGCAGTGCCGAAAAAAGCTTTAAAACAAAAACCGGGTATACTTGTATTACCTGCCTGGATGGGTATTAACGACCATGCTAAAGAAGTAGCTGAAAAGCTGTCTGCTCTTGGTTACCATGCTTTTGTAGCCGATATTTATGGTGAGGGCCACATCCCTACTACCCCACAACAAGCCGGTGAGCAGGCGGGCTTTTATAAAAATAACCCCGAAGCCTATCAAAAACGCATTCAGGCCGCACTGGATGCCCTTATTAAAAGTGGTGCCGATAAAGATAACATAGTGGTTATTGGCTATTGTTTTGGCGGTACAGGAGCGTTAGAAGCCGCACGCGCAGGTATGAACGTTAAAGGCGTGGTATCATTTCATGGCGGGCTGGGTAAAGATGCAAGCCGCGTTAATGCAGAAATCAAAACTAAAGTTTTAGTGTTGCACGGCGCTGATGACCCGCATGTACCGCAAAAAGATATTGAATCATTCCAAAAAGAAATGAAAGAAGGCCATGCCGACTGGCAAATGGTATATTATGCTAATGCGGTACATGCTTTTACTGAGAAATCTGCCGGCAATGACAACAGCAAAGGCGCGGCATATAACGAAAGTGCTGATAAACGCTCTTGGCAGCATTTTATGGATTTTTTGAGTGAACTGTTTGGCAAGCAATAATTCTTAAAAGATATAGTTAATATGAAGGGGTGCAGGTTTGCATCTCTTTTTTTATATTTACAAACCAATCAAATTTTTTACTATGAAATCTTTTTACTCCCTACTTGTTATTTTTTGTTTTTCTTTTTATGCTACAGCACAGCGCCCCGAGCGACCGCAAAGAGCCTCTGCTGCTAACGCAACACCTAAAGACACAGCTTATGTAAACACTTACAATAAACTAAGGACATTATATGTAAAACAGCTTGATAGTGAAACCTATAAAAAAGCACATAAACTTTCGATGGAGTTTGCAAAGAAAACAAAATTTGACGGCGATTTTGCCACACTTACAGAGGAAGATAGCATGCTTAAATGGATTAAAGATAATCTGGATAAGACATCTTTTACCAGCTACGAAGAAGCTGTAAAACTGAATAAAGAACAAGAAGCCGCCTTTGAAGTTGATCAAAAAGAAAATGCTGAATACTATGCGTTTGCAAAAATAGCCCGTCAAAAATACCCAAAAATAACAGTAGATGTTATGCTTAACAAAGGTACTGGCGAAGACCCTAAAGAAAGTGAAGAATATAAGGCAGCCTATACCAAACTTAAAGACCTTTTTATAAAACAAAAATCTTCTGCCAGTTATTTAAAAGCTGAGTCGCTTAGACAGGAATTTTATAAAAAATCAAATTTTGATTTTAAAAAAGATAAGTTGGAAAATGGTACAAGTATAATGACCTGGGTTAAGCAAAATCTTTCAAAAACCGGTTT
>JAZKDS010000050.1:0-3543 GCA_040387455.1 Bacteroidota bacterium | reverse complement strand
ACAAATCCAAAGCGGATGGGTATAAGGCATGGTGTAAACAGTAGCAGGAAAAAAGGCAGTGCTAATTGTAAACGATTACTAATTCCGGGGCTTGTTTTTATTATAATATTTGATGCTATAAGAGAAAACGGAAGGTAGTATACCAGGTAATTTACAAAAATGTACATATTATAACTAAGGCCAAGCAGTGCGTTAAAAGGGCTTAAAAGCAGGTTAGGAAATGAGTTGTACTCATCATATTTAATAGAGTTATATACGTTGCCAATTTCGCGTAGCGGGTCTTCAAAAAAGCTGCGGCTAAAATATATGGCCTTAACCCAATAAGCAGAATAATCCCATACGTAAACTGATTTTTCGCTGTTAGAGCAGTATCAGTATAAAACCTGGCAACAAAAGGCAGGTGCAGTAGGTAAAACCATAGATTTTATTTTCTACCTTAAATATTGTTTGAACTAATTCTTTACTATAATTGTATATAAGTAAAATGTAGCCGGATAGTAATAGTACCGAGATAAGTATGGCAAGCAAATTCATGAATATTTTTTTGGTGCGTAAAGCTAACAAATTTTTATAATCTGCCCCCTATGTTACCCTATTAGTAATAATAGCAACGCAATATGGCTATTTAACAGGCTTAATATTTTTTTCTTACTTTTGATTTCCGCTTAACCGGAAATGCCACTGATGAAAAAACTGATTTGTATACTATTTCCATTCTTATTTGCTTCCTGCCAGTACTTTGAGAAACAGGTACCCGATGAGGATGCCCTCTTGCAGGAGCGCCTTAAGGAAATTGACTGGAAAAATGTAAGCAGTTACCCATCATTGGCAGAATGTGATGCTATAACCGATAAAAACCTCAAAAAAGAGTGTTTTTTTAGTGCCCTGGCCAGGATGGTACAGGAAAAACTGGGTGCCGACACCATTGCATTACTCGCACCGCAAATAGATACTATTGAGCTGAAAGTAACCGTGTTTCCGGATGCTTCGCTAAAGTTTGAGCCTCAGTTCCCTAGAGACAGTACAAGCTATGATAAGGCAAAAGTAGACAGTATTATTACGGCACGCCTGGTAGATTTTCCTAAAATTGAACCGGCCCAAAAAGAAGGAGTACCGGTAACCAGCCAGTTTATGCTGCCGGTTATTCTGGATGTGCAGCACGCTGATTAGCAGGCTTAAAGCGCAACACGAATAAACTCCCTATGCTTACAGGCAGTACTATATTTAGCAGCCATTGCAATGTGGCGGCAAATACTACAATCCATTCGTTAACGCCCATCATTCCAAAGAAGTAGACTGCAACACTGCCCCTTACGGCAAAATCGGTAAAGGCAAAATTAGGTAAAGACGACCCTAAAAAGTATACCCCTGCTATGGCAGCCATTATTTCAGGATAAGGCACTTTAACGCCAAACGCCATGAATATAAAGTAGTGCTGGTGCGTTATGCTGAGGTAGCGCAATAGTGCCATCAATATGTTCTTGTGGTGTACAGGTTTAGGTATTTTATTGATGTTTTCAAACAGCCTTTTTAGCGAATAGCCTTTAATAGTTATGTTTCTCGACATAAATACCAGTGCAGCGATTGCCACAATGCCCAGCAATACCAGTATAAGTAATGTGGTAGGGATGAGGTGGTACTTACTGTTAAAGAATATCAAACCGGTAAGCCCGGCAATTATGGCAATAATCATTTGTATGCCATTGCAAATCAGGTTCAGGAATATTATCTTTCCGGCTTGTTCTTTCTTGTAGTATAGTGCTTTAGCGCCATATTCGCCTATGCCGTTTGGAGTGAAAACAGCCAGAGTAACGGCGGCTAGCACCTGTTTTGTGCTTTGCCAGATGCTTATGTTTTGCAGGGTACTAACCAAAACCTGCCATTTCAGTATCTCAAAAAAGCGGTTGGTAACGGTTAGTATAAGTACAATAATCACGGGTAAAACAGCCTCTTTGCGGGTAAGCGCATCGGTAAACTGCTTCCAGTCAAGCTGGTTGTTGTTAGCAAGGCGGTCATAGATGTAATAAAATGCACCGCCCACCACTAAAAGTTTGGCTAAAATAACGAGGAATTGCTTAGTTTTGTCAGATAATGCCGGCATCCGGCAAAAGTACGTAAACATTGGCAAACGAACGCATTATATTAGGCATTGACCCCGGTACCACCATTATGGGCTTTGGGCTTATAAAGGTGGTAAACAAAAACATGCAGTTCCTGCAGCTTAATGAGTTGGTACTCAGCAAGTATGATGACCATTACATTAAGCTAAAAGTTATTTTTGAGCGTACCATAGAGCTTATAGAAACCCATCATCCTGATGAAATAGCTATCGAGGCTCCCTTTTTTGGCAAGAATGTACAGAGTATGCTCAAGCTGGGCAGGGCACAGGGTGTGGCAATGGCGGCAGGGCTTTCGCGGCAAATACCTATAACAGAGTATGAGCCTGAGAAGATAAAAATGGCCATAACAGGCAATGGTAATGCTACTAAAGAGCAGGTAGCCAAGATGTTGCAGCAGTTGCTGGGGCTTAAGGAACTGCCTAAAAACCTTGACAGTACCGATGGTTTGGCGGCGGCCGTATGCCACTTTTTCAATTCAGGTAAAGTGGTGGGCAGTAAAAGCTATACCGGTTGGGATGCCTTTGTAAAACAGAATGAAAATCGGGTAAAATAGAACAGCTTATCATATGAAAGCACTTAAATACGTCTTTTTTGTATTGATAATTAGCATGTTATCGTCTTGTTCTGATGATGGTACAGGATCATCAGGCCTATCAGGGAACAATTATTTTGAGTACACTATTGATGGTCAGCCTGTTAATGTAGTTTCATGGGATGCGCAGCGTAGCGAAAACACCATGATGGTGATAGGCTTGGCGGCTGATGGTACTGCTATGGAGTTGAATTTCAATCAGTTTGGCGATATGGGTGCCATTTGGGCATATAACATCAATACTGTAGAACAGAACAAGCGTAATCATTACTTTTTTAAGGAGCATTACTTTAATTTTGAGCTGGTTGCTATTGATTATCAGGTGCGTAAGGTGCAGGTGGCGTTTTCTGGAGACTTGTATAATGATGCGTATAACCTTGAAAGTGAGCGCAGTCATATAGAAGGCAGTTTTTTAGTAAATTTTCAGGATGTAACTCCCATAATACCAGGTCTTAAGGTTTCGGCAGATATTGACGGCGCACCATGGTATGCTACAGAGCAATACCAGCAAAATGTTAACAGTCAGTCCTTTAGTTTTATAAGTGATGACGAATATATGCTGTCATTCCTGGTTTCGCAAGAGGCTACAACAGTAGGTAACAATACTTTTAACGAATTATCTACTTATAATAAAGTGGTAATATCCCGGTATAATCCTGAAGGACAAGGGCTTGAGCAGTATGTTTCTGAGTCGGGCACCCTTAATATAACTAACCAAACGGCTACCGTAATTGAAGGCAATTTTACGCTAAATGCTAAAAACCCTACTACCGGCGAGATAATTACCGTAACAAACGGACAGTTTAAATCGCTATACCATTAAGGGCAATT
>JAZKDS010000049.1:0-2483 GCA_040387455.1 Bacteroidota bacterium | reverse complement strand
TTATACAAGCGCTGTAAACGCCATTGTAAGTAATAGAAATACAGATACAGCAGGGGTAAACACTTACCAGTATGTTAACCTGCAAGGCAGGCAAAATACAGACTGGCGCCTGTATCTTAACGCTTACGGCAGAGTAACCAGCGCAGAAATTTCATTAAGCCCAACTGTTAGTGTTGAAGGCAGTACCAATTACAATTATGTTAATGCTAATCTTAATAAGGTACGCTCAATTACCTATAGCCCGGGGGTAACCATCGGGAAAAGCAGAGGAAACTACTCTTATAATTTAGGTTTTAGATATAACTATACATCTAATTCTTCATCGCAACAAAATGTAAATAACAATACACGCGGCATTACCTCAAACTTAAACCTTTATACTAAACTGCCGCTTAACTTTTTTATAGGTACAGACGGTACTTATGAGTTTACCGGAAAGAACCAAATTTTTAAAGATGATTTTCATCGTGTATTACTAAAAGCCTACTTCGGTAAAAACTTCCTTGCCGATGAAAGTCTTAAGGTATCTGTAACCGGTAATGACCTGTTTAACCAAAACACCGGCTACCGCCGCACCGGTAATTTAGACGTCTTTACAGAAACCCGCAACAATACCATTATGAGGTATTTTATGCTATCTGTATCATGGGATTTTAGCAAGTTTAGTAAACCAGCACAAACCAAAAAGTAAAGGCTATGAAAACGATATTTAAATTAATACTTGGCTTATGCCTTATACCGTGTAGCGCAACCATTGCACAAGCCCAGCGCGCCATGACAAGCGGAACTATTGAGTTTGAAAAAACTGCCAATATGTACACGCTTATGCGTAAAAAGCTACCTACAGACAAAATCGATGTTTATAATCAAAACAAACCACATTACGATAATTACATGAAAAATGAGCCGCAGTATTTAAAGCTGCAGAGCACGCTTATTTTCGGTAATAATGTGTCATTGTTTACGCCTAAGCCGCCGGCTAAACCAATTTTTGATTACTATAACCAACCGCTAGTTGATCAGGCTAATATTATATTTAATGATTTTGTGAAAGACCAAAGCATCATTAAAAAAGAATATCACGAGCGTACCTTTTCTGTAAGGGATACCCTACGCAAAATAAAATGGAAAATAACCGACGAAACCCGCGAAATAGCTGGCTACGTTTGTCGTAGGGCCAACGGTTTGTTGCTTGACTCGGTTTATGCGGTGGCTTTTTATACTGATAAAATTCATGTCCCTGGTGGACCTGAGTCTTTTAACGGCTTACCCGGAATGATATTGGGGATAGCGCTGCCGCACGATAATATAACCTGGTATGCCACAAAGGTAACCGAAGCGCCCGCCGACGTAAAAAAACTGGTACCACCAAAAGGCGGCGAAGTTATAAATAACAAAGGCTTGATGATTGAGCTGATGAAGCGATATAAAGACCGGGGCGAAATAGGCCGCAGCTATATGAAAGGGTATGTGTTGTAGCGCACCAAAATCAAGTTTTACAAAAGGTTGATCTGTATTTACATGCAATAGGTAAACCTTTTTTCGTCGCCAATATATTACACAATTAAATTTTTAAACTAATTGCTTAGTTGTATATTGGCTTCACAAACCACCTTATGAAAAACCTAATCGCAATTACACTTATTTGTTGTTGCTGCACCTTTACCGCGTTTGCTCAAAGTAACTACGCCATAAAGGGTGCTGTAACAGATACAGCCAAAAAAACAGCGCTTGACGGAGCCACCGTAACCGTGGTTAATGCAAAAGATTCAATACTGCAAAAGTTTACTTACACCAGTAAGGGCGCTTTTAGTATAGGCAATTTAAAACCGGGTAGCTATTTATTAATGGTAAGTTACGCTGACTATGCCGATTACACCGAACCTTTTAAGCTGGATGCTGCTAAGCCCACACGAGATTTTGGCAATCTGGCCCTTGCATCAAAGGCGATGCTGTTGAACGAGGTGATCATTAAGTCGAGAGCGGTAGCCATGAAGATAAAAGGCGATACGACTGTATTTAATGCCGCGGCTTTTATCACACAAAAAAATGCCAAGGTTGACGATCTTTTGAAGCAACTACCGGGCATGAAAGTTAACCCGGACGGCAGTATAGTTTTCCAGGGCGAACAGGTTGGAAAACTTTTGGTTGATGGCGAAGAGTTTTTTAGCGATGACCCTGTGCTGGTAAGTAAAACGGTACGTGCCGATATGGTAGCCAATGTGCAGGTCTATAACGATAAAAGCGCACAGGCTAAGTTAACCGGTGTTGATGATGGCCAAAAGGTAACCACCATTAACCTCCAACTGCGCGAAGATAAAAAGCGCGGCATATTTGGCAAGCTTGAAGGCGGCTTTGGTACCCGCGATTACTACGTGGGCCAGGCTATGTTTAGCAAATTTACCCCTAAAGAAAAGATATCGGCATTCGGCAGCACAGCCAATAATGGCAGGGTGGGTTTAAGTTCGTCTGATAATAGCAAG
>JAZKDS010000048.1:0-2412 GCA_040387455.1 Bacteroidota bacterium | reverse complement strand
GCAGGTGGGCATTTTCCCTTAAAAACTCAAGAGAATGCTTTTTAGGCTGCATCGGGAATTTCTCTGCATCGCTGTCGCCCAGTATTTCAAGCTGGTGTACTTTAATTTCATATTTCTGCCCTGCACCCTGGCTTTCTACAAGGCTGCCTTTTATAGATACGGCAGCACCGGTGGTAATGCGTTTAAGGGTTTCGGCCGGCGTGTTTTCAAAATCTACAACGCACTGTATATTATGCAGTATCGACCCGTCATTAAGCGCTATAAACTGGTTATTCCTAAACGTCCTAACCCATCCTTTTACGGTTACATCATCAATCGGCTTTGTGCTGTTAAGCAGGTCTTTTACTTTAATGTGCTTCATTGTATTAAAAATTAGTCTTTTGTTTTATGGCAGCTGCAAAAAATTGGTGCAAATGCCTGCAAATGTAGTAAAAAGGATAATTTTTTAATTAATGAATGTGCTAATTTATCAATTAAATGAGGGAGAGAGCTTAAAAGTGCGTTTAGTCGGATTGATTTATAATTATAAGATTTATTCAAATAGAGGCTGACCACAAGTAGCGACCAAGGATAAATTACATTTTAATTTGCCTTCCTTCAATTTTTCCATCTCCGGTAAAATTATCGTGCTCTTCTCCTTTTATAATTGTCCAGCCTAAATCAACCAGTTTGACCTCAGTTAACCGCTCTTCGTTAAACTCCGTCAAATGTACATTTCCATATTTACACAAAAATATCTCCACCTGTTCTTTATCATCAAATAAAAATATATATTCAGCTGCGACTGGATCGTAACGTATAATCCAGAACAAGATGTTTATAAAATCAGGCAAGCTTTTTATATCGATAACAAAGGCTTCTTTAAAGGTATCATCTGCTACTATCGCTTCAAGTCGGCTATAGGCACTTTCCAAAAGTTGGAATGTATTGTCTCTATTGCCAAAAAAATCAATTTTTAAATGGGATATTATAATAATCTGCTCAGCGCCGATGGCTTCGAATAAATCATTTAATTTTATGGAAAGTTCACTAGTATACGTGTTGATATCCTGGTGTTTCAGGCCGATGATTTTGTTGAATGTATTATAATTGACAATTTCATTCTGTATGCAGTCAAATCGTTCCCGGTAAAGCTCTTCTTCGTTGTCATTTTTATGCAACTGGAAAACTTCTTCATCAAAAAAAGCCTGCTGCATTTTAGCCAGTTCAGAACCTATGATTTTCTTTGTTGATGAAATATCTTTTCTGGATGTAAGTGTTACCATTATAAGGGCTTGAAATTCAATAACAGATTAAAACAAATTAAGCGTAAACGATATTTTTACAGCCAGGTTACGGTCAAACTGTGGCAGGCTGTATGGCCCGTAGCGGTAAAAGGCAATAAGCCCCAGGCCTTTTAAAATCTCGTTAAACTCTATGCCGCTTTCATAATAGCCTTTTTCGAGTGTATTATAATCAAGGCCTGCGTGGCGGTTGTTGTTGTCAAGTGCGCCCCAGGCAAAGCGCGTAACCAGCATGGGCGACAACTTTAGTGCCTTAAAAATTGTAAACCGTGTAAGCCCGTGCTTAAGCTGCAGCATCATGTAGCGGCTGCTAAAGAACTCATTAAAATACATGGTTTCAAAGCTATTTTTGCCGGCAAAGGTTATGCGGGCCAGCACGCCGTTTTTATCAAGGTTGTTAGGCGAAGTACTATACAGGTGCGTTAACGGGACATCGCCTATGGCAAGGCCGGTTTGCAGCAGCGCGTAGGTTTTTTGCCCGTTAAGGTATTTTTGCTCAAACTCGGCACGCAGGTCGAGCTTGCCAAAGTCAAAATCGCCACCCCAAATGCCGGCAATGGCCTGTGTATACTGAAACGCAAATTTTGGGTAGCGCTTTTCTACCTCAATGCGGCCCTGAGGGGTTTGCATAAAATCGCTAAATGGGTTCCATTGCAACGATACCGATGCCGTAAGCAAATCAAACACACGGTAGGTGTTGCCGTTAGGCCTAAAAAGGTATTCAAACTTAGGGTCTATACGGCTGCGGGTTAGCTGCCACATGCTCTCCGTTCTCGGAATAATACGTGTTTCTATATAGCCCTGCCACGTTTGGTGGTTATAAAATGTAGAAAGGTTAATGGGGCGTGGGTCATAAATTTTAAACACACGCTTATCTGTAGCGAACGATGTGCTACCTATTTCGCGCACATCATCGGTATAAGAACCGCCTATCCAGGAGTTGCTAAAGCGCCCCACACGCACACCTGCCCCCAGGCTGTATTTAAACGCGCCATCTTTTGTGCCGTAAGCACCATAGGTATTTATCCTGAAAATTTCAGAAAATTTATCGTTGGTTACAAACCCGGCACCCAGCCTAAAGCCTTCATAATTATTGTATTTAATAATCTGGCGCAGGTCAAGGTCTACC
>JAZKDS010000047.1:26228-29901 GCA_040387455.1 Bacteroidota bacterium | reverse complement strand
TTGATCCCCAGTTTACCTAGGATTTTCCGCCAAAGTCTTTTGCTCCATCCGGGAAAAGATGCGTAACGATAGTCCTAAAACTAAAGAAGGTTTGCAAAAGAACCCCATTAGTAATCATGGTAAATGCCCATTCGTTCAGTTTGAAATGGCCCCTTCCCTGCCAAATGATAATATTATCAAATACAACGCCCAAAAAAAGCTTTTGAACCAGGTGCTTATTTAAACATCGAGTTACGATGTCGAAAACTATAAAATATACAAAGTATTATTTAATCTAAAAAGCCCAGCGTTACATTCATTAATTGCCTTTGCCATTCAAAAATAGCCAATGCAATAAATGAAAAACCAACAATATAAGAAGAGAAATTTTTAAGCCGGAGCATTACGAGGTTAATACCTACTATAACAACTAAACAAGTAATAAGTACAAAAATCTGAGGAGCAATGTATTCATATAATGGTGTAATAGGCAATTGTCTGTCATACTTTACATAAGTAAAAACAATAAGCAATAATTGCCCAGCCCCGACAGCAATAGCAAATTGGGTTAAAAATCTCCTTAAATTTGCCATGGCAGGTTTCTTATTTAAAGAAAGAATCTACAAATTCATACTTGTTAAATACCTGCAGGTCTTCTATACCTTCGCCTACACCTATATATTTAACCGGAATCTTGAATTGGTCTGATATACCTATTACCACACCACCTTTTGCCGTACCATCAAGTTTGGTAACCGCCAGGCAGCTCACTTCTGTAGCAGCAGTAAACTGTTTGGCCTGCTCAAAAGCATTTTGACCCGTAGAGCCATCAAGTACTAAAAGTACATCGTGCGGAGCATCATCTAAAACTTTTTGCATAACGCGCTTTACCTTGGTAAGTTCATTCATAAGGTTAACCTTATTATGAAGGCGGCCCGCAGTATCTATAATAACCACATCGGCATTTTGACTCACGGCGCTCTGTAACGTATCAAACGCCACCGAAGCCGGATCTGAACCCATTTGCTGACGTACAATAGGCACGCCTACCCTATCTGCCCAAACCTGTAACTGGTCTATGGCCGCAGCACGAAACGTATCGGCAGCACCAAGCACCACATTATGGCCCGCTTTTTTAAACTGATAAGCAAGCTTGCCAATAGTTGTAGTTTTACCCACACCATTAACACCTACCACCATCAATACATAAGGTCTTTTATTAGCCGGCACTTCAAACTCTGTAGCTTCGCCCGTATGGGTTTCACTTAACAGGCCTCCAATTTCTTCGCGCAGTATACTATTAAGCTCATCAGTACCCAGGTATTTATCTTTCGATACGCGGGCTTCAATACGCTCAATAATCTTAAGGGTAGTATTTACACCCACATCACTGGCTACAAGTATCTCTTCGAGGTTATCAAGCACCTCGTCATCTACTTTAGATTTACCGGCAACAGCCTTAGAAAGCTTAGAAAAAAACGATGTTTTTGTTTTCTCCAGGCCTTTATCAAGGGTCTCTTTCTTTTCAGATGAAAATATTTTTTTAAAGAAGTTCATGCGTAATTAAATAATCTTTGTTTTTCCTGAGGTAAAGATAAAAAATAAAAAAGCTACTTTCTTTAACTGAAAGTAGCTTTTCTATATATTGTAGGGATTAATTATTTCTTTTTAAGAAATCCATCCACTTCTTCTGGAGTCATAACGCTCTCAACAAAAGTATAAGCACCAGATTTTGGTGACTTAACCATTTTGATAGCTTTTGTTAACCTCTTAGAAGCTGTTTGTAACGATGCTACGGTTTTCTTTGCCATGACTAATTATTTAATTTCTTTATGTACTGTTACCTTTTTAAGGATAGGGTTGAATTTTTTGATTTCAAGCCTGTCCGGGGTATTTTTTTTGTTTTTAGTAGTGATGTACCTTGAAGTACCTGGAACACCTGAGTTTTTATGCTCAGTGCACTCTAAAATTACCTGGATTCTGTTGCCTTTCTTTGCCATCGTGCTTATATATTTATTGAGGTGTAACCCGGATTATTTAATAAATCCGTTAGCTTTGGCCTCTTTTAAAACCGCGGCTATACCATTTTTGTTAATAGTTTTGATAGTAGAAGCTGCTACCCTAAGAGTGATCCACCTGTCTTCTTCAGGAAGATAAAAACGCTTCTTTACTAAGTTTACACTAAACTTACGCTTAGTTTTATTCATGGCATGGGAAACATTATTTCCAACCATCGCTTTTTTACCGGTAAGGGCACAAACTCTAGACATTATTTCTCGCTTTTATATCGTTATTCAAAATCAGGGTGCAAAGAAACAAAAAATAAAAGTATTAAACAAACACATTTTACTAGTTTTTTAAAATTTCCTGGTAAATTAATTCAAGTCCCTTTTCTGCAGCCCTGTTTATTACTTTTTCCCGGGGTTGCCCAAGCTCATATTTGTAACTATATACACCCGTGGGAGTTGCTAAACCGATAAAAACGGTACCCACCTCGGCAGGTGAATCTCCCTTAGCCGGACCGGCATTACCCGTGGTTGATATGGCATAATCTGACCCAAAAAGTTTTTTTGCTTTTAACGCCATAGCCTCGGCCACCTTAGCGCTTACTACACTAAATACATCTATAAGCTGCTGCTCTATCTTTAAAATGTCAACCTTAGATTCTGTAGCATAGGTTACTGCACTACCCATAAAATAAGCCGATGAGCCGGGTACGCTGGTTATCATCTGGGCAATTTTGCCACCGGTACAGCTTTCGGCGGTAGCCAGTGTTTTGCCTTGCTGCTTTAAAAGGCGCCCCACCATTACTTCAATCGTTTCCCCTTCATCATAGCCCACAATAATATCGCCTATAATGGCTTTAAGGCCCGCTGTTTCATTTTCTATGGCATTTAATAGCAGTGCTTCATCTGTACCACGAGCACTCAGCCTGAGCCTCACCTTGCCCGGACTGGGCAAATAAGCAAGCTTTATAAACTCCGGCAGGTTGTTTTCCCACTCTTCAATGCGTTCGGCCACCAGGCTCTCGCCCTGCCCGTAGGTCATTATGGTTTTATGTATAATATAGGGGCGCTCATATTCGGCAACCAGTTTTGGTATAACCTCATTATCTATAAGCCCTTTCATTTCATAAGGCACACCCGGCAACGATATAAAAACAGTATCGGCACGTTTTAACCACATGCCCGGCGCCGTGCCAAAGGCATTATGCAGCACCGTACATTTTGAAGGAACAAGCGCCTGGTCTTTATTTACCTGACTTGCAGGACGTTTCATAGCACGCTCTATAAGCTCTATTACATGCGCCTCTACAGCCTCATCCCTTACAAGATGATCGTCAAAATATTCGCAAAGTGTAGTTTTTGTAATATCATCTTTTGTAGGGCCTAAACCGCCGGTTATAATAACCACATCTACCCTGTTTTGCAAAAAAGCCAGCGTTTGCAGTATATGCAGCCTGTCATCGCTAACAGAAAGCATTTCGTATACCGATACACCTACTTTATCCAGCGCTTTAGCTATGTAGCCGGAATTAGTATCGGTTATCTGCCCTATTAAAATTTCATCGCCTACGGTTACTATGGCTGCCTTCATAACTATTACAGATTATAGTTTTTTTTAAGTTCTTTAATGGTAAGTTTTACCAACTCCCTCAAATTTTTTACCACCGCTTTAATTTCTTTTTTCCTGC
>JAZKDS010000047.1:20827-26218 GCA_040387455.1 Bacteroidota bacterium | reverse complement strand
CCTTTGTCCATTTTTCAATATTAATAATATCGTCATAGGCAAGGTCCATCCCTAAAAGATCCAGGGTAGGCTTAATTTTGTGTGCAGCATGATACACACGGTTATGATCTTTTTCTTTAAGGCCTTCGCGGATATTTATTACCTCAGCCGGAACCTCTTCAAGAAAAAGCGTAACAATTTGTCGGGCAAAATCAGGGTCGTTATCTGAAATTGCATAAACTTTTGAGAGGTTGTAATGTAGCGCCATAAATTATTTTACATGTACTTTAAATAATTTTTTTCCTTCTAAAACACCCTCCAGCAGATCGCCGGGGGCTACTGCCGCCACACCCTGCGGCGTACCTGTAAAGATAACATCGCCGGTTTTTAGCGTAAAATATTTTGAGGCTTCAGCCACCAGTTCATCAATCTTCCACATCATTTGTGCCGTGCTGCCTTTTTGTACTGTAACGCCATTATTAATAAGCTCAAAGCTTATATCTTCCAACGATTCAAAATCAGTTTTGGGCACAAAATCTCCCACAACAGCCGATCCGTCAAATGCCTTGGCTTTTTCCCACGGCAGGCTTTTGCTTTTTAGGGCATCCTGAACATCGCGGGCGGTAAAATCTATACCTACCGTTATTTCGTCATAATATTTATGCGCAAACCTGGGCTCAATATACTTACCTACTTTATTTATTTTAATTACCACTTCTATCTCGTGGTGCACGTTGTTGCTAAATTCCGGAATTACAAACGGAAACTGTTTTTGCAGTAATGCTGTATCGGGTTTTAAAAAAATAACAGGTTCTGACGGACGCTCATTTTGCAGTTCTGCAATGTGGTCTACATAATTTCTGCCTATGCAAATAATTTTCATGTGCTAAAAAACTTATGCCAATTTATTATTTAATTTCCTGAGTTTTATAGCCGTTAATACTTTTTTAGTATACAACGGAAAATCGGCATTTTGAAACCAGCCAAAATAACCCGGCTCCTGATCGAGCACCTTATCTACTTTTACATTTTTAAATTTGCCAAAGGTAAATACCTCATCGCCATTTTCATCGAGTGCTATAAAACCGGCAAAATCTACCGCTTTTTTGCGTGTCGTATATTCCGAAAGCACCTTAACATCATTTTCTAGATCCGGGTAGCGCTCTAGCTGAGATTTTAGTATCTCATAAGTAGCATTAGTATCGGCGGCGGCGGTATGTGCATTTTCAAGCACCTGCCCGCAATAAAACTTATATGCAGCACTGAGGGTGCGCTCTTCTTTTTTATGAAAGATGGTTTGCACATCTACCGACAAGCGGTTTTTCATATCAAAATCTACACCGGCGCGCAGCATTTCTTCTGCCAGTAGCGGTATATCAAACCTATCTGAGTTATATCCGCCAAGATCGGCATCTTTAATCATGCTGTATACCTGGCTAGACAGTTGTTTAAACGTAGGTTCATTTACCACTTTATCATCGGTAATACCATGAAAAACAGTAGTTGCAGGCGGTATAGGCCTCTCTGGGTTTACCAGCCACGTTTTGCTCTCTTTAGTGCCGTTAGGAAAAACCTTAAGTATCGAAATTTCAACAATACGGTCTTTAGATATATCAGTACCTGTGGTTTCCAGGTCAAAAAAACAGATGGGCCTGTGCAGTTTAAGTTCCATAATAATAATTGTTATAACAAAGATAGTAGAGAATTGTGGCATTATTGCCCTTTTGGGCGGCTAAATTATGTGTGTTTTACACAAGCATCGGGCTATCAGTCTTTGCAGCCCCACACAAGCCCCGAAGCCGGATAGCGTTTTTGCCTATAGTCAAAATGCCACCACTCACTTTCGTAAGGCGAAAAGCCGGCACTTGTCATTATAGTGCGCAATACTTTGCGGTTTTTTTTTGCTTCTTTAGAAATGTTAGCATAGCCATAGTGAGACACTTCGGAGAAATCATCAAAGGCACCACCCATATCTAAAAGAGTACCATTTTCATCGGCCAAAGAAAGGTCTATAGCCGCACCACGATTATGGTTAGAGCCTTTTGTGGGCTTTGCCACCCACTCCGGGTTACCAACAATTTCATACATTTTATACTGTATGCTTATAGGACGGTAACAGTCATAAATAACTATGGTATAGCCTTTATCTTTAGCAATTTCATTAGCTTCCTCCAGCGCTGTAGCCACCTCAGGACGCAAAAAGCAGCGGGCGCAGGGGTATACCTTCTGGTGCATAAAGTTGGCCGTATCAGCATAGGCCATTTTGTTTATCATGGCCAGCGAATCAAAATGCACCTCGGTAAAGCCGGGCAGCGTATCGTTTGATTTAAGATTTTTTATTGACAATTGATGATTTTGCCCATTGTGGAATATAAGGCTGAAAAGGAAAAGTATAGTGGTAAGTTCTTTCATTGGATATTGAATAATGATAATTTCTATTGAAAGAAAATACCGGGATACCCAAATATAGCAAAAAGCCATCTATAAAAAGCCCCACAAAGTGAGGCATTTAGCATTAAATAAGCATCAATACAGTTTTTGTGTTCTAACAACTCCATCGGCCATGGTTACCTTTACTATAAAAACATTACCTCTCGCCGGACAAAATATTGAAACTTCATCTGCCCCTACTTTATTTTCTTCGGCAACAATCCTGCCGGCAAGGTCATATACCTGTACTGAAGAAATTACATTATTTGAAGAAAACACTTGTAACGCATCATTATTTCTATACACAAAAAAATTGTCCGAAGTAAGCTCATTTACATCCACACCCAGAGGTATTCCAGAATTATTTAACCGTATAATTCTATTTTTAGCCAAATTATTATATTTTTCAAAGGAGCCTATACAAATAATTTTGTCCTCCTGAAAAACCAAACCCTGTATAGACCCGTCAGCAAAACCATTGGAAAAACCTGCATCAACTGTACCGTCAGCATTCAAGCGTTTTAAAACAATTGCAGTTGTATAAGGAGCTACAGTCTCCTCTCCTACTAATAGTATTTTCCCGTCCTGCTGAGAGTGTATAGCCCATATACCTGATCCAGAGTTTGCCGCCGCACTAAAAATCTGGGAATTAAATGTACCGTCATGGTTATATCTGTCTATATATAAAATATTATTAAATGTCCATGGCCCACCTTGAGTAACTCTTCTGGCCAGCAGAATTTTGCCATCAGGCTCTATTGATATCCTTGAAACGCCCTGAGCAACAATTGTAGAAAAACCGGTATCCAAGCTTCCGTCAAAGTTAAACTTCCTAAAATAATGTGGAACTGAAACATTTGATGTTTCCTCAAGCAACATTTTTTGTTCTGCCGGCAACACCCTTATACTTATTACATTTTCATTAATATTTGTAGTATCAAACGTGGTATCCAGGCTTCCATCTGTATTGAGCCTGATAAAACTGTTTACAGGTATGCCTCCATAAGTAGCCAGGGGGCCGGATATCAACACCTTACCATCCGGCTGTACACTTATATCTACTATATTAAAATAAAAATCATAATATTCTGTAGTAAATGTAAATGGCAAAGCTGCAAAAGCCGTATCAAGGGTACCATCCTGGTTAATTCTGACAATTTTATTAACAGGCGTACCATTGTATACATCAAGGTCAAAAGCCGCCAATATTATCTTACCTTCAGGAGTAAACTTCATGAAAGAGTTAGATTGTAAATTAATCCCGCTTCCGGGATTAAATGTTTCATCTATAGTACCGTCTGCATTAATACGGGCAAGGCCACGCCTCTCAACACCGTTATATGAATGAAAAGGGCCATGGATAATTATTTTTCCATCTGCTTGGGGCCGTATTATATTAATTGCGGCATCAGCTCCTGTTAAAGTATTTGCACCTATATCAAATGCATTATCTCTGCTGCCATCTGTATTAAACCGCACTAAATTATTTTCGGCTATCCCGTTTATTGAAGTAAATATTCCTGCTGCATAAAGCTTACCATTATTTACATACAACAAGGTATTTATCCAACAGTCAACATCGTTATCAGAAATTGCAAAAGAAGTATCTACACTTCCGGTGCTTGTAAACTTCACTATTTTTCTGGATGTGGTATTTTTAAGAAAAATTGCATACAACTCATTATCAACGCTTAATAAACAATCAAACACGGTTTTATTAGCAAATGCAGAATCGAGGGTAAAAGTGGGGTCTACAGTATAATCAGCATTAAGACGTATGATTGAAGGGCTACCGCTATCTAAAAAAACAAATATTTTACCATTTTCTAATATATACAATTTAAGGATTTGAAAAGATGCATCCACCACAGGACTATAGTCAACAAAAACACCATTTGCTTGCAGATTGAATATATAGCCCCCAGATGCACCTAAAATAGATCCATCGGGCTTAAAAGCAATATCATAAAAATATTGGGCTTCAGACGCGGCATTAAAAGAATCATCAATAACACCGTCAATGCTTAACTTTACAATATAACTTTTTTGAACACCATGAAAAACAGTGAAATTTCCACCTATAAAAATTTCTCCCTGCGAATTAACTTTAACATACCTTATAAAATCGTCAGTCCCGGCACCTATCCCGGCACCTATATTAAAGGTTGTATCAAGGCTTCCATTTTGATTAAGGCGGGCTATAGTACCACAGTTTACACCATTAAAACTGGTAAAATATCCGCATATTAATATTTTTCCATCGGGCAAGCATTTAACAAACGTTACGGTGCCATTAGCACCGGTACCCGTATCAAAGGTTTCATCCAGGCTTTCGTCGGGATTGATACGCGCTATCCTACCTATTACTTGGTTTCCATACTTAGTAAAAGCTCCACCTATTAGCAGTTTCCCATCTGATTGCACATCTAATGCCTCTATATTGTCATTGGTGCCTGTATTTGCACCTACATCATAAGGATTAAATGTTTGATCTATAGTACCGTCCTCCTGCGCCAGTAAGGGTGCACCAGCAATTAACAATATAAATGTTAAGCCGTTAAGTAAGGCATTTTTTAATTTCATAAGGAGTTTTTTATTACGTAAATATAATAAAAAAGCCCCACAAATGCAGGGCTTCCATTTCAATATAAAATCTAAAAATTAAAAATCACGGTTGGGGTCAAATGCCTCAAGGTATTCGGCTACACGTTTAACAAACGATCCTCCAAGGGCCCCATCTACCACACGGTGGTCATAGCTGTGCGAAAGGAACATTTTTTGGCGTATACCTATAAAGTCGCCATCTGGGGTTTCTATAACAGCCGGCACTTTGCGTATAGCACCCAGCGCCAGTATACCTACCTGCGGCTGGTTGATGATAGGGGTACCAAACACGCTGCCAAATGTACCTACGTTAGTAACCGTGTAAGTACCTCCCTGTGTATCGTCTGGCTTAAGTTTACCTGCCTTGGCGCGGTTACC
>JAZKDS010000047.1:17512-20776 GCA_040387455.1 Bacteroidota bacterium | reverse complement strand
TTTATAACCGGGACAATAAGATTGCCGTTAGGCAGGGCTGCCGCCATGCCCAGGTTGATGTTTTTCTTTTTAATGATATACTCACCATCTACGCTGATGTTCATACCCGGGAAGTCTTTTAGCGCTTTGGCCACAGCTTCCATAAATATTGGGGTATAGGTTAGCTTTTCGCCCTCGCGCTTTTCAAACGCAGTTTTAACCTTATCCCTCCACTTAACTATATTGGTAACATCTACCTCTATAAAAGACTGTACGTGAGCCGATGTTTGCACACTTTGCACCATATAGCCCGAAATAAGCTTGCGCATACGGTCCATCTCTACAATCTCATCGCCGCCATTAACACTTACAGGAGCAGCCTTAGCAGCAGTTGCAGGTTGTGGTTTAGGCGCTGTATGTTGTGGTTGAGTGCTGACTGCCGGTTGTTTACCGCTTTTCTTGTCGGCAACATATTTAAGGATGTCATCTTTAGTTACACGGCCTTCTTTACCATTGCCGGTTATAGCCTCAAGTTCTGCCAGTGTAATACCTTCTTCTTTAGCTATATTTTTAACCAGTGGTGAAAAGAATTTATCTGATGCCGAAAAATCCTGCGGTACCGAAACTGCTTCTTTAGCTGCATCTACCGTTTTTTCAAGAGCCTGTATGTTTTCATTAACCGCAGTAGTTGCTTCTGCCGGGGCATCTACAACAACGCCGCCTTCAGTCTCGATATAAGCAATAGTTTGCCCTACCTGAACCACATCATTTTCGTTAAAAAGTATTTCGGTTAATGTGCCGCTTACTTCGCTTGGCACTTCAGAGTCTACCTTATCTGTCGCTATTTCAAGCACAGCCTCATCGGCCGCAATGTGGTCGCCCACTTTTTTAAGCCAGTTGGTAATGGTTGCCTCAGCAACGCTTTCGCCCATTTTAGGGAGTTTAAGTTCAAATTTTGCCATATTGTTAACCTGAAGGTAAATTTGGTATTTGTACTTGCGAAAATAACAAAAAAATACTTTAAAAAAAGTATTTTCAATAAAAAAACTACACTACAGCCGCAGCGGAAAAGTTTTGAAGGACGATTACTTCTCCCCTATCGTTACTACTGTTACTGCCTAATATATAGTTAGTGCCCGCCGGCTTAATCTTGTAGGTGTATTCTTTTTCCTTATATTTTTCCATCAGCGCAATAATCTGCCCAAAGGTAAGCAGGTCATTATCCAGTATAACCTCAGTAAGTTCGCTCATTACATGGTGGCGCGACTGCATAAACTCATCGCTATACTCATCAAGGCGCTCTACTTTGTGATTAACTTTTTGCTCTATGGCTATTTTAAGGTTTTCATCTTTAGAGAACAATATATAGTACTCCGGTTTTTTAACCGCGCCTTTTTTATTCTTCTTGGCCATCATAAAAAACATGGTACCCACACTCATAAAGATATCAAACAATGGCGACTTACGGAAATGCTTTTTGTAAAAAAGCTGCATGGCCTCCTGAAAACGTTTCATATAAGTACCGTCTTTAACTGTACTTTCTCCTTTATAATGTATTACTGCTGCTCCGGGGAAATAGTAGTTATGCCTGCCACTTTCCAGTATTGTATAAGACAGGTCTACATCTTCGGTATACATAAAGTAGTCTTCATCAAACCCGCCTACCTCAAGGTACTGGTCGCGCCTTATAATCATAAAAGCGCCTACAATAATATCTACCCTGCCCGGCTCATTTTGCTTAAGGTGCATGGCATAATATTTATTGAACAAAGACCATTTAGGGAATAGCTTATAAAGGCCGGTAATTTTTGTAGTAGCAACCCATGGTGTAGGGATGCCCATTTTACTTTCGGGTAAAAATTTACCCATACCATCTATCAGCTTGGCACCTATAATACCCATATCATGCCTTTCTTTAGCATGGGCCAGTACTTTAATAAAAGTATCTTCGGCCACTACGGTATCCGGGTTAAGTATGCATATAAACTCACCTGTAGCGGCGGCAACACCTATATTATTACCTTTAGGGAAGCCGGTATTTTCATTATTTTCTATAAGGAGTACATCAGGAAAACGCTCACGCATCATAGCACAGCTATCATCGGCAGAATTATTGTCTACAACAATAATTTCACCTTCAATGCCCTCCAGGGCGTTCTTAACACTAAGCACGCATTGTTCTAAAAAGTAGCGTACATTATAATTAAGTATGATTACCGATAACTGCATGGGCGCAAAGATAGGGTTTTGGGCAAAAAATGCGAATTATTTATTAAATCGTCATTTTTTTATTTACCATTAAACAATCTTTCAGGCTATTACCCTTACTTTCTATAAAAATCACACCGATATATTTAAACTGTTTTTGCTTTACAACTACTCTTTCTACACCCATCAGGCAATATTATATTTTTGTGTGCCTGCATATTATGCACTAACACTACATTAATGTAAATCAAACTAATAGCCCACAGAGATAAAAAAATAACTGTATAAAATTCGGGCGTCGCCGCCAAAGATAACAATATATATTAATATTAAGGCAACACACAGCGGCGTATTGTGTTAAAAAAGTAGTGTAAATAAAAAAGCGCCCTTTATAATAAGGACGCCTTTTTTTAACCAACTCACTAAACTCAAACATTATAAAATCTCAATCAATCTTTTTGCCTTAGGCTGTGCTTCTTCTTTTTTAGGAAGTGTAAGTGTTAAAATACCATCGGCATAAACCGCATTAATCTCATCTTCTTTAACCGTTTCAGGCAATGTAAACGCCCTTTTAAACGAAGTTTGAACAAATTCCCTACGGGTAAATTTACCCTCAACCTGTTCAGGCTGCTCTGCTTTTACCTGGCTTGATATGGTAAGCACCTCTTTATCTACTTCAATATTAAAATCTTCTTTTTTAAGCCCCGGAGCTACAAGCGCCACACTAAATGCGGTTTCTGTCTCTTTAATATTAACCGGCGGCACTACACGGTGCACCATTTGGCTTCCTCCTGCCCAGTCTTTAAAAAATTCATCAAAAAATACATTTCTGTGGTTACGTTTTGCTATGTTCATAATACTATCATTTTTATATTAAACTTTACGTTTGTTTGGTGAGTAATAGTCAACTTCTATTCCAATCCAAAAACAACAGACAAAAAGGCAGTTTTAATGACTTTTTGTCATTTTTAATATAAAACACAGTAATGACGCTACATCACGCATATAATCGCTAAATTATAATTCTTAAATAAAATACAAATTACTTAAAATTATCACAATTATACTAAACTATTC